>JALYWZ010000042.1 GCA_030852505.1 Myxococcota bacterium
GAGCCCGCCTCGCCCGCGCCGGCAGTCTCACCCCTCGCCGTGAACAAGGCGGAGGCCGCGACGACCGCAACCCCCAGCGTCACCCCGCAGGCTTCGGCAGAGCCGGCCTCGTCCGCCGCGCTCCCTTCGCTCGACGCCCTGCCGCCCAAGATGCGCGCGGCCGAGGTGCTCGAGGTCGCCGGCAAGCTCGCGGGGCGAGAGCTCGCTCGAGCTCGAGCGCTCGCCGCCGAGCTCGACCGCGATCCGACCCTGGCGCAAGACGAAAAGACGCAGGCCGAAATGCGGCGTTTGCTCGACAATCCCGAGACGTCTCGGCACATGTTGGCCGTGATCGCGGGCATACCGGGGCCCGTCTCCGCCGATCTCTTGTACGAGATCTGGACCGGGACGGTGCTGCGGAACGAGACCACGGATCTGGCGCGTGCGCTGCTGCTGAGCGAAGACGTGCGACCCAAGGCCTCGCCGGCGCTGTCCGTGTCGCTCGATTTGCGCCAGGCCGAGAGCTGCGCGGACAACGCCAAGATTTTGCCGCGCGCCATCGAACATGGCGACCGTCGCGCTCTTCACCTCTTGATCAAGCTCACGCGCCGCTACGGCTGTGGCGCGAACAAGCGCGAAGACTGTTACCCCTGTCTGCGCGACTCGGACGCGGTCGATCAGGCGGTGAAGGCCGTCAAGAACCGGCGCGAGCCGAAGACCTTCGGGCGGCGCTGAGCGCGCAGCGCGACGCGAATCAGCGCTTTCTGCCGCTCTCGACGCGCCGCTTCAGCGCCATGTTCATGTAGGCGAGCCCGCGGGTGCGGCGTGTGACGCCCGCCAGAGCGAGCTTCAAAAAGAGCCCGGTCTCGTTTTGCCCGTGCACGAGCCGCGTGCCGCCGCTGCTCGACGCCGAGAGCAGGAGAAAGTGCTCGTGATCGAGCAACCCCTTCATCAGCGAATGATAGAGGAAGCGGAGCTCGTGATGCGGCTCGCACTTCAGGATCCGCGCCCGGAACGAGCGCTCGCGGTTGCTCTCCGGTTCGACGGTGGTGAGCGCGAGGGGCGCGCCGCTCTCGAGGTTTCCCGAAGCGTTGACGATGAACGGGTTCCAGTCCGGGTAATGTCGGAGATCCGCGAGCACGCGCCACACCTCCGAGGGCGGCGCTTCGATCTCGATTTCGGTTCTGATTTCCATTTGCAAAAGCGGGATTGGAGCTCGAGACTAGGCGATTTCTCGTGCGCTTGCCGATGGCGTTCGGCGGGCACACCATTCGGTTCATGGCCAAGGCCGAGCTCGAGCGCGGAAGCCAGGTCCGCCGCGTGTTGTTGCTCACGCTCGGGCTGAACGTCGTCGTCGCCGGCGCCAAGGTCGCCTACGGCTTTGCCGCGGATTCCCTGAGCATCCGCGCCGACGGGTTTCACTCGCTCACCGACGCCTCGAACAACCTGGTCGGTGTGGTCGGCGCGTATTTCGGCAGTCGCCCCGCCGACGAGGGGCACCCTTACGGCCACGAAAAACTGGAGATCCTGGCCGCGGGGGTGGTCGGGCTGTCGCTGCTCGGGATGGCGTACGAGGTGTTGAACGGCGCGCTCACGCGGCTCCGCTTCCCCGAGCAGGCACCGTCGCTCGACGCGCTGGCCTTCGTGGTGCTGGGACTGACGCTGTTCGTCAACCTGTTCGTGGCGAGCTACGAGCGGCGCATGGGGGAGCGGCTGAAGAGCCCGTTCTTGATCAGCGACGCCTTGCACACGCGCTCCGACGTGCTCGTGACGCTCGGCGTGCTGATCACGACGATCCTGGTGAAGCTCGGGTACCCCGGGCTCGACACCTTCGCGGCGCTGGTGATCGCGGGCTTCATCGCCTGGGCTGGCGTGGGCGTGCTGCGCACGAACCTCGGCTACCTCGCGGACGCGCGAGCGGTCGACACCACCGTCGTCGAGCGGGTCGTGCTGTCGGTGCCGGGCGTGGCCAGCACCCACAAGATCCGTACCCGCGGCTCGCCTGGCGCGATCCACATCGATCTTCACGTCCAGATCGCCCGCCATTTGAACACCGTCGAAGGGCATGCGGTCGCGCACTGGGTCAGCGACGCTATCAAGGGCGCCGTCCCGGGCGTGCGCGACGTCCTGGTTCACACCGAGCCGGCCGCGCCGGGGCAGCCCTTCAATCCGATTCCGGCCGGGGAGCTGCGGCGCGGCTGAGGCGATCGAGGATCGCGTGGCCGAGGCCGGCTGTCGGGGGCGGCACCGCTACGACCACATCCATGCCCTGGGCATCGAAGTCGCGGAGCGCGGCGTACAGCGCTCGGGCGTAAGCCCCGGCATCGGCCACGACCAGGCTGGCTCGCACGCCGCCCGGGACCGGCACTTCCGCGGGCGCGAGCACGCCGACCCGCGCCCCCAGCTTGGCGAGCTCGGCCACGCGCGAATCGAGCTCGTTCGCCTCGCAGACGAGGACGCGCGCCTCGGGCGCGTAGTGCGACGGAAGCCCGCCCGGAGCGCGCAGGTCGTCGCGGGCACCGCAGCGCACCGTCTCGCCGAGCGCATCGCTCAGGGCCTCGAGCGGAACGCCGCCTGGTCGTAGTACCAGCGGTGCGGCGCCCGTCAGATCGACGATCGTCGACTCGAGCCCGACCGTGCACGCTCCGCCGTCCAGCACCAGATCCACGGCTCTGCCGAGGTCTCTCTGCACGTGCTCGGCCGTGGTCGGGCTCACTCCGCCGAAGCGATTCGCCGACGGAGCCGCGATCGGCCGCTCGAAGGCGCCGAGCAGCTCGAGCGCGATCGGATGATCCGGAACCCGGACAGCGACCGTGTCCTGGCCTCCCGTGACGCTCGGCAGCACCGACCCACCGCGCCGCACGACCAGGGTGAGGGGACCTGGCCAGAATTTCTCCGCCAGCCGCTCAGCGGCCCGGCTGAGCTCGGGAGTCAGCGCGCTGAGCGCGGCGGCCTTCGCAACGTGGACGATCAAGGGGTGCGCGGTCGGGCGGCCCTTGACCCGGAACACCCGGGCGACCGCCGCGGGGTCGTCCGCGGCTGCACCCAGCCCGTAGACGGTCTCGGTGGGGAAAGCGACCAGCCCACCGCTCGCCAGCACGCGCACGGCCGCGCCGATCTGGTCAGGGCCATCGGGGGATAGGGAGGGCATCGGGGCCCGACCATTCCACGGCTCGGTGAGCGCGCAAGCCGCCTTCCGAAAGTCCGGCAATCGTGCGACATACCGGCCCCGTGCGGCGTGCCCTCCTGACCCTCGTGACCTGTATCGAGCTGTTCCTGGTGGCGACGCTCGGTTTCGTCGTCGTGTTGTGCGTGTACATCCCGACGCGCCTGTTCGATTCGCGCCGGCTGCTCTCGGGGCGGGCGCTGCGTGGCGTCGCCAAGGCGGCGGCCACGTTCAACCCGTTCTGGCGTTTTCGGGTGGTCGGGGAGGTACCACGCGAGCGACCGAAGCGCGTGGTCTGCGTCAGCAACCACCTGTCTTATGCGGACATTTTCCTGATCTGCCACCTGCCGTGGGAGATGAAGTGGATGTCCAAGACCAGCATCTTCAAGATCCCCTGCGTGGGCTGGGGGATGTGGCTCGTGGGCGACATCGGCATCGAGCGCGCTTCGGCGCACTCCGCCCGCGCGGCGCTCGATCGAGCTGCGGCCTGGCTGTCGCGCGACGTGCCGGTGATGATCTTCCCCGAGGGGACGCGCTCCGCGACCGGCGAGATGCTCCCCTTCAAGGATGGCGCTTTTCGTCTGGCCATCGAATCTTCCGCCGATATCCTACCGCTGGCGATCTGGGGCACTCAGACGGCCCTCCCCAAGCAGGATTTCCGTCCAGACTTTGCGCGAGGCTTCGTGCGCGTCGGCGAACCGATCTCGACGACAGGCATGACCCTGGCCGACGTGCGGCGCTTGAAAGAGCTGACTCGCGAGCGGATCCTCGCGCTCCAGGAGACGCTGAAGGCCGAGCACGCGCGCGCCGTTGGTTGAGCCGGCGGGGCGGTGGGGGAGAAATATTGTTTCGCGAAGCCCCGAGCGATCGGCGCCCGAGCGAGATTTCGCGCGCCTAAACATACGAAACTATTCAATGATTTCGGCTTCTCCACTCGAAACAATGGCGAAGTAATTCGGAAACACCGCAACGGCTAGTTGCTCTTCTGTCCCGCGGGCCAACCGGTCAGGCGTTCGAACGCCCCCCTGGGTCGTCGGAGTTTCCCAAGGAGTTGGAGATGTTGAAACGATTGCTCGCTATCTTTGCGCTGATTGGACTCGCGCTGGTCGCGCTCCCGTCAGTCGGCAGGGCGGAGGAGGCGGCCCCGGCTGCTGCTGCGTCGCCAGCCGACCTCGAGGCACGCATCGCCGACCTCGAAGCGTACGTGAACAACACCGGCCGTGCGGACAATGCCACGAGCAAGGTCTTCGCTCCTGGCCCGGGCCACAACACGTGGCTGATGGTGTGTTCGGCGTTGGTGCTGTTCATGACCTTGCCGGGCCTCGCACTGTTCTACGGCGGCTTGGTCCGACAAAAGAACGTGCTCAGCGTGATGGCGCAGTGCCTCGGCCTCGCGGGCGCCGTCACCCTGTTGTGGTGGGCGGTCGGGTACAGCCTCGCGTTCGCGCCGGGTAACCCGTTCGTGGGCGGGCTCGACTTCGCCGCCTTCAACGGCGTGGACGAGAAGCCCGGTCCGCTGCCGTGGGTGTCTCACAACATCTTCGCGATCTTCCAGCTGATGTTCGCGATCATCACCCCCGCGCTCGTCGTCGGCGCGATCGCCGAACGCATGAAGTACAGCGCGGTGATGCTGTTCTCCCTGTGCTGGATGCTCGTCGTCTACTTCCCCCTGGCGCACATGATCTGGGGCGGCGACGGCTTCATGAACGGCCTCGGCAACGCGGACGCGGCCATCAAGGCCATCGACTTCGCCGGCGGCACGGTCGTGCACATGAGCTCCGGCTGGTCGGCGCTCGTGCTCTGCCTGATCCTCGGCAAGCGCAAGGGCTTCGGTCAGGAGAACTTCGCGCCGCACAGCGTGGTGCTCACGATGGTGGGCACGGGCATGCTGTGGGTCGGCTGGTACGGCTTCAACGCCGGCAGCGCAGGCGCCGCAGACGGCGTGGCTTCCAACGCTTTCGTGGCGACGACGTTCGCAGCCGCCATCGCCGGCCTCGCCTGGCCCGCGATGGAGTGGATCACTCGCGGCAAGCCCACCGTGCTCGGCTTCTGCTCGGGCGTGGTCGGCGGCCTGGTCGTGATCACGCCGTGCGCCGGTTTCGTGACGGCCACGAGCAGCGTGATCATCGGCGTCCTGGCCGGCGTGGTTCCGTTCTTCGCCTGCACCAAGCTGAAGAACGCGCTCGGCTACGACGACGCGCTCGACACCTTCGGCATCCACGGCGTGGGCGGTACGCTCGGCGCGCTGCTGTGCGGTATCTTCGCGGATCCGGCGGCGAACGGCGCGCTGAACAGCGACACGATCAAGGACTACGTCGGCGGCACGCTCTGGCTCGAGCAGCTGAAGGCGATGGGCTTCACGATCGTGCTCAGCGTCGGGGCGACCGCGGTCCTCGCGTACGCGGTCAAGGCCATCGTCGGTTTGCGGCCGAGCCTCGAGGACGAGGAGACCGGCCTCGACCTATCCGATCACGGCGAGCGCGGCTACCACCTGGGCGAGGCCTGATCGAGTCTCGAGTCCGCTCCGGTTAGCGGAAAATCTAGCAAAAGCAGAGCGAGTTGCGCCCGTGGCGGTCTCCGTCACGGGCGCAGCGCTTTTTGAGGGGTTCCGAGGCGCTCCGCGGGGGGTCGGGGCTTCGAGTTGCTAACCCGCGCAAACTCTGGTTTACGGTTCGTCATGCGGATCAGCCTGTTCCGACTCGTTCCGGTTGCTCTCGTCCCCCTGCTTTCCCTCACCGGCTGCGACAAGCTGCCGATCCCGGGGCTGTCCGGTGCGGATCCTGCCAAGTGCACGCAGGCGCTCGAGGTCACGCGTCGCTCGATCTCGCTCGAGGACTTCACAAGCGCACAGAGCTGGCGCGAGTACGCCTGGAAGCAATGCGACGATCGAGCCTCGCTCGAGGCGCTCGACAAGGAATTGACCGCGAAGCGCACCGAGGTCGAGACCCGCAAGCACGAGCTCGAGGTGAAGAACGCCAATCGGCGCGAGCTGCTCAAGGTGTTCTTGTCGTGGGTGCAGAGCAACCGCGCGGATCCGTCGCGCGCTTCGGCGACGCCGACCTGTGAGCCGCCGGCCGCGGGCGATCCGAAGGGCGAGAAATCGGAGGATCGCTTCTGCAGCGCGACCCGCAACGCCGGAACGCACGTCTTGAACGTCCGCTACTACCAGTCGCAGCCGGCCGCCGCTCGCTTCTGGGTGCGCTTGCCCGACGCCACCACTTGCGAAGAGCTCGGAGCCCCCACCGTCGTGAAGAAGTGGCAGGTCCCCGCCACCGGCGGTCGCACTGCCGAGCGTTTCCGCTGCTCCTTCACGTCGGGCCCGCTCTCCGGCTTGCACGCCGTCGGCAGCCAGGCGGTCAACGCGGAGCTTTACGTCTTCGACCCGGCTTACCTGGAGAAGGCGCCGGAGCAGAAGATGCTGTTGGAAGGCAGCTAGCCTAGCCGCCGCCCCCGGTCACTCCTTCGTCTTCAAAAAGCGGATCTCGGGCGCTTCCTTGGCCGTGGTCTCGAGGTGCCAGGCGTTGCGCGCCAAGAACACGGGCTGGTCTCGATGGTCGTCGGCCATGTAGCCCTCGTTCTTGCGGGTGAAGGCTTCGAGGGCTTTGTGGTCGTCGGCCTCGAGCCAGCGCGCGGTGAATAGGCCCGCGCTCTCGAACGCCACCGGTATGTCGTACTCGGTCTGGATGCGATCGGCGAGCACGTCGAACTGCAGCGCGCCGACCACGCCGACGATGTAGTAGCCGCCGAAACGCGGCTTGAAAATCCGCGCCACGCCCTCCTCCGCGAGCTGCTCGAGCGCGCGCGTGAGGTGTTTGGCGCGCATCGGATCGGTCGGGCGCACTCTCTGCAGGAGCTCCGGCGCGAAGCTCGGAATGCCCACGAACGTGAGCTCTTCCCCGTCGGACAGCGTGTCCCCGATCGACAGCTTGCCGTGGTTCGGGATGCCGACGATGTCACCGGCGACGGCCTCTTCCATCAGCTCGCGGTCCTGCGCCAGAAACAACACGGGGTTGTGCACGCTGAGCGTCGCGCCCGAGCGCGGGTGGAGCAGCTTGGCGCCGCGCCGGAACAACCCGGAGCAGACACGCAAGAAGGCGATCCGATCGCGGTGCCGAGGATCCATGTTGGCCTGCACCTTGAAGACGAAGCCGCTGACTCGCTCCTCCGCGGGGTCCACCACGCGCTGCTTGGCTTTTTGCGGTCGCGGCTGCGGCGCGATCTCGGCGATACCCTGGAGCAGCTCGCGCACGCCGAAGCTGTTGATGGCGCTGCCGAAAAAGACCGGTGTCAGATGCCCCTCGCGGTAGGCGGAGAGCTCGAACTTCGGGCACAGGCTCTTCACCATCTCGACCTCTTCGCGCAGCTTGTCCGCCGCGCCTTCGGGCAAGATCTCGTCGAGGTTCGGGTCTTTCAGGCCGTGGGACACGCCCTTCGTGCCCTGCACACGCTCGCGGGCGCGCTCGGTGAGGATCAGCTGATCCTTGAACAGGTCGTAACACCCGAGAAAGCTCCGCCCCATGCCGATCGGCCAGCTCGCGGGTGTGACGTCGAGCGCGAGCGTCTTCTCGATCTCATCCATCAGATCGAACGGATCGCGGCCCTCGCGGTCGAGCTTGTTGATGAAGGTGATGATCGGCACGTCGCGAAGCCGGCAGACCTCGAACAGCTTGCGGGTCTGCTCCTCGATGCCCTTCGCGGCGTCGAGCACCATGATCGCCGAGTCGACGGCCGTGAGCGTGCGGTAGGTGTCCTCGCTGAAATCCTGGTGTCCCGGCGTGTCGAGCAGGTTCAGGATCTTGCCCTCGAACTCGAAGGTCATCGCAGACGCGGACACGGAGATGCCGCGCTCCTTCTCGACCTTCATCCAATCCGAGCGCGCCCGGCGCTGCTCGCCGCGGGCCTTGACTGCCCCCGCCAGCTGAATGGCACCGCCGAACAACAGCAGCTTCTCGGTGAGGGTGGTCTTCCCGGCGTCCGGATGCGAAATGATGGCGAAGGTGCGGCGTCGCGCGACCGCGGCCTCGAGCGGGGTCATGGCGGGGGGCTTGTACCACCATCTGCCGGCCGAGCATTCGTCGCCGCTCGCCGGACTTGGTAGCCTCGGCGCGTGAAACTCAAGCGCAGAGTGGCCGTTGCCGGGGCCGCGGCTCTGGCCGCGCTCGGAGGCTGGTTCCTGTTCGGCGGCCGAGGCGAGAAGCCGAGGCGCGCCTTTCCGCCGCTACCCTACCGAGCGGCCGGGATCACGATCTCGAGCGTCCCCTCCGGAGGCCTGGCTTCGGGCGAGACGGTCCAGGGGCTCGGGGGCGACTACCTGGTGCAGAACGGCAAGATCGCCTTCGTCGTCGGCGGAGAGAACCCGGGGCTCGAACGCCGCGCTCGGCGCGGTGCGCTGATCGATCTGGTTGCTCGGGGCGAGTACCTGGCGGACGAGCTCATCGACTTTCGCACCTTTGCCAGCGTCGACGGCAAGCCGCTCAGCTTGCAAGTCATCGGCACGGAGCTGGTCACGGCCGCCAAATTTCCGCATCTGCGCGTCGAGCAGGCCACGCAGGACGGCCGCGTGAAGCTCGTCACCGATCTGCTCGCGGCGCCGAGCTCGCAAGCCATCCGCGTTCAGAGCGAGCTCACGAACCTCGGAGATCGCCCGCTGCGCGCGGTCGAGCTCGGAGATCGAACGCGCTGGCCCGGGGCTCCCTCGTTCGCGCCGCGGATCGGTTTTCCCAAGGTCGGTACGCGCGCCGAGATCCCGTGGCTTGCGCGACAGGGACGCAGCTTGTCGTACGCGCTCGCGTTTCCGAACGGGCCCGCCGCCGCGAGCTTCTTCTTCGACCGCATCGGGCAGATCGGCCAGGAAACCGTGGCACGGCTCGGTGACGTGCCGGCCGGCGCCTCGGCGCAATTCACGCGCGAGCTGTTGGTCGTGGAAGGGGATCTCGGGCGCGCCGCCGAGCTCGCGTTGAAGGCGACCGGTCGCAAGCTCGGCAAGGTTTCGGGCAAGCTCGAGCCGGCGCCGACCTGGGCTCGCCTCGACGCCCTCTACCCCGACGGCAAGCCCGCGATGTCCGTGCGCGCCGCCGACGACGGCCGCTACTCTTTGCCGCTGCCGCCCGGCGATTACCTCGTGAAGCTCGAGGCCCCGGGAGGCACCGATCAAGCCCAGGTCCGCGTCGACGCGGGTGCGACCGTCACCCCGCGTTTGATCGCCCCCGAGGCCGGCCTGCTCAAGTACCGCGTCGTCACCGACACCGGCGTGCTCCTGCCGTCGCGGTTGGTGATTCGCGGCATCGCTCCGACGGCTGATCCGGAGCTCGGCCCGGGCGAACAAAACGTGGTCTTCTCGAGGACGGGCGAGGGCCAGGTCGAGCTCCGCCCCGGCCGCTACAAGGTCGTGTTCACGCACGGCCCCGAGTACAGCCTGCTCGAGAAGGAAATCGACGTGAGCGCCGCGATCGGCGACGCCGTGCACGCCACGCTCGAGCACGTGGTCGACACGCGCGGCTGGATCGGCTGCGACTTCCACGTCCACGCCGCGCCGTCGCACGACTCCAGCGTGACGCTCGATGATCGCGTGATGTCGCTGGTAGCCGAGGGTGTGGAGTTCGCCGTGCCGACCGACCACAACCACGTGACCGACTACGAACCCTCGATCCATCGCGAGAACGCCCAGGATTCGCTCGCTACGACCTCGGGCGTGGAGGTCACGACCTTGAGCTGGGGCCACTTCAACGCGTTCCCGTACCCGCTCGCCGAGCCGGCTCCGCCGTACGCGGGCGTCGGGCCCGGAGAAATCTTCGCCCACGTCCGAGCGCGCGCGCCGTCGGCGGTGATCCAGGTGAACCACCCGCGCATGCCCGGTGTCGGCTACTTCAACCGCATCGAGCTCGACTCCGCGACGGGGCTCGCTGCCTCCGAAGACGCGGCGCTCGAGTTCGACGCGCTCGAGGTCGTGAACGGCTACGACCTCGAGGCTCCCGGTTTCATCCAGCAGAACTTGCGCGAATACTTCGCCCTGCTCAACGTCGGACGCCGCTACACGGCGACTGGCAACTCCGACTCACATCGTTTGATCATCAACTGGGTTGGATACCCCAGGACCTACGTGCGGGTGGCGGACGATCGCCCCGGCTCGGTAGGCGGCGCCGACGTCGCGCAGGCCCTGGCTCGCGGTCGGGTCGTGGTGGCAAACGGCATTTTCCCGGTGATTTTGGCGAACGGCACGGCGGGCCCGGGGGACACGGTCACGGGCAGTCGGGTGACGATGGATATAGAAGCCAGGGCACCCCGCTGGGTGGACGTGAGCAGCGCGGAGCTCTGGGTCAACGGCGCCCTGATCGAGTCCGCACCCCGCCGCGCCTTCACCACCGGCACGCGGCGCCTGCTCTGGCGCACCGAGCTCGATCTCGAGGAAGACGCCTGGATCGTCTTGGTCGTACGCGGCGAGCGCCCGATGTCGAGCGTGTTCGTGGGCCGCCGCGTGTTGCCCTTCGCTTTCACCAACCCGCTGTTCGTCGACGCGAACGAGGACGGCGTGCTCGATGCGCCGGAGCAAAAGTCCCCGATGCCCAGCGCATCGGTGGCGCCACCCTAGCGCCGTAGTCGAGCCGTGGCCGCGCAGAGCCGAGGAGCTAGCGCGATCTCACTCGTTGATTTGCCCGGCGGAATGGGGCGTATGTGTAGGGAACTGACGGTGCGGCGGAGCTCAGCGAGGAGCCTTCCGCGACCACAGCTCTCGCAAGTACGGAAACAGCGTTTCGCCCATGGCGTGCAGATGATCGCAGTGAGCCGGAGCATCCATCCCCGCATAGCCCTGTACGTGCAGGTTGCCGCGATCCGCGCGGCTCGTGAGCGTCATGCCGGGGCGCGGCCCCTGGCTGTTCTGGCTGACGCGCGGGACGTTCTGCTGCATGAGCAAGAAGCTCGCAGTCTCGGTGGTGCTCGCGTACGGCGTCGCGATCGACGAGTGCGTGATGGCGAACAGCTTCTCGCCGGCAGCGGCGCGATCGGCGTAGAGGCTGAACGGCGCCATGATCAGCGGGTTGATCTGGCGCTGGGCCTTGTGTTCGGGATCGAAGCCGGCGTGCAGGCCGTCTGCCAGCAACACCGCGTCGACGCGATCCGCCAGCTCCGGTCGATCGAGGATCTTCCAGACCGCGCCGTAGCCGGCGCTCCAGGCGCTCAGCGCGATCCGTCGCTGCTTCTTCGAAGCTCCGGGGCAGAGGTCGGCGACGACGTCACCGAGGCGCACCAGCGCGTCTTCGAACGCGCCCTTCTGCGCGAAGGTGTCCTCGTACTTGCCGGAGCCGATGCCCAGGTTGAAGATCGCGAGCACGCCGCCGATCCCCGAGCGCTCGAAGCTCGGCTCCATCGAGGTGGGGGCGCCGTGGAAATGCACGACCAGGTCGTACGGCTGCTCCACCGAGCGGCAGCCCTCGGGGATGAACACGACACGGCCCTGGCGGGTCACGTGGCGGAGCGGCGCGTCCGTCGCGTCGCTCTTCGTCAACGCGTCGTTGAGCGAGATGCCGAGCGCGTTGTCGATCTCGCTCCGGGCAGCGGTGGTCATGCCCACGGGCACGCGCGGCATGGTCGCGCCGTTGTCCCCGACCTCTGCGCCCACCCGACCCATGACCATGTAGTAGCCGAGCACCAGCGCTGCGAGAATACGCATTGAGTGTAAGTTATAGGGGAGTCGTTCTTTGGATGTCTACTCGAAATCTCGCGCAATGATCGGATCCGTCGCAGGATCTACGCTGTCTCCGCGCTATGGCGCACCTCTTCGGACTCTCGTGGACTCGCGACGGACACTGTAATCATGCAGCGCTATCGAACGAAAATCGGCGGAAGACCCCGCGAACCCAGCCGCTTCGAGTTGGTGACAAATCCCTACGACGGAACACCAGTGGGTGAAGTGGGTGTCGGCTCCGAAGCCGAGATTCAGGCGGCGATTGCGAGCGCAGCGGATGGATTCCAGCTCACCAAACGGCTGGCGACGCACGAACGTGCGCTCTTGCTCACCGCCATCGCCGCCCGTCTCAGCGCCCGCGCCGAAGAGTTCACGCGCCTCATCACTCTCGAGAGTGGCAAGCCGATCCGCTACGCGCGGGCGGAAGTGCTGCGCGCGATCACCACCTTCACGCTGGCCGCGGCCGAGGTGCGCGGCATGGGCGGTGAAGTGCAGCCGATCGATCAGCAAGCGGGTTACGAAGGGCGTCTGTGCTTGCACTGTCGAGTGCCGCGCGGGCCGGTCGCGGCGATCTCGCCCTTCAATTTCCCGCTCAACCTCACGGTGCACAAGCTCGCGCCGGCGCTGGCGGTCGGCGCCTCGGTGGTGTTGAAGCCGCCCGCGCAGTCCCCGCTCACCGCGCACGTGCTCTCGGACATCGTCGAGCAATCGGGCGCACCGCCCGGCGCGTTCAACGTCGTGCATTGCCCTCCGGAGGTCGGCGAGCGGCTCGTGACCGACGACCGCATCCGCGTTCTGAGCTTCACCGGCAGCGCCGATCTCGGCTGGCGGCTCAAGGGCCTCGCCGGCAAGAAGCAGGTCACGCTCGAGCTCGGCGGCAATTCGCCGTGTATCATCGACGCCGGCACCGACCTAGAGCGCGTGATGTCGCGGCTTGTCGAGGCCGCTTTCGCCAGCGCCGGTCAAGTCTGCATCCGCGCGCAGCGCATGATCGTTCACGCCGACCTGTTCGAGCGCTTCTGCGATCGGTTCGTGGCGCTGTCTGAGCAAGTGGTGTGCGGCGATCCGCTCGACGAGCGAACCATGGTCGGTCCGCTGATCGAGGCACGCCACGTGGATCGCGTCCTCAGCTGGGTCCACGAAGCGCAGTCCAGCGGCGCGCGCCTGCTCACGGGCGGCCGCTGTGAAGGCAGGGTCGTGTCACCGACGGTGCTGGTCGACGTCAAACCCGACGCGCGCGTCTCTCGCGAAGAGATCTTCGGCCCCGTGACGATCATCGAGCGCGCCCAGAACTTCGACGAGGCCATCGCGATCGCCAACCGGGGCCGCTACGGGCTCCAGGCCGGCGTCTTCACCCCGCGCCTCGAGCACGCCATGCGCGCCTTCGATCAGCTCGAGTTCGGCGGAGTCATGGTCAACGACACTCCCATGTTCCGCAGCGACGCCTACCCCTTCGGAGGAATGAAAGACTCCGGCTTCGGCCGCGAGGGCGTGCGCTTCGCCATGGAAGAAATGACCGAGCACAAAACCCTCACCCTGCGCTCCGGCTGACACTGCAACGTCGCAGCGTGGCGTTGGGAGATGGATGCAACAGGAAGGCGGGAAGACAAGAAGGCCGGCCCTAAGATTTTTTTGGATTGAGCAAATCCGGGTCAGTCAACTCGGAGCCAAGCGTTGCAACGCCTAGAACATCGCCGAGCTGCGTCACGCTCTGCGCCCCCCAAACAATCTGAACTTCCTGTCTTCCCGGCTTCCTGTTGATCTCCGCAGTGGGAGATGGATGCAACAGGAAGGCGGGAAGCAGCGCCGGTGAAAGCCGGCATGAGGAAGTAGGTGAGTGAGACGAGATGACACCGTCGAATCGAGCAAGTCCTACCCCGGGAGGAGTCCACCCCCGGGAAACCC
>JALYWZ010000302.1 GCA_030852505.1 Myxococcota bacterium
CAACGGCCACACCACCGGCCCGGCAAGTCCCGGCTGGGGCTCCTCGACCGGTTCGGCCTGCTCCAGGATCACGTGCGCGTTGGTGCCGCTGAACCCGAACGAGCTCACCCCCGCGCGCCTCGCGCGCTCGCCGCGAGGCCACGGCACGAGCGCCGTGGGCACGGAGAGCTGCAGAGAGGTCCAGTCCATCCGCGGGTTCGGCGTCGAGAAATGCAGGTGCGGCGGGATCGCCTCGTGCTTCAGCGCCGCGACGACCTTGAGCAAGCCCGCGAGCCCCGAAGCGGCCTCGGTGTGGCCGATCCCGGTCTTGATCGAGCCGACCAGCAGCGGTCGTTCTCGGCGCCCCCGGCTCATCACCGCTGCCAGCGCCTCGACCTCGATCGGATCGCCGAGCGGCGTACCGGTGCCGTGCGCCTCCACGTAGTCGATGTCGCCCGGCTCGAGCCGCGCGTCCGAAAGTGCTTTGCGCAGCACCGCCTGCTGCGCGGGGCCGTTCGGCACCGTGAGCCCGCTGCTCCTCCCGTCGGAGTTGACGGCGCTGCCGCGGATCACGGCCAGGATCGGATCTCCCGCGGCCTCGGCGTCGGAGAGCCGTTTCAGCGCGATCGTCGCGCAACCTTCGGCGCGCACGAAGCCGTCCGCGGCTTGATCGAAGGTCTTGCAAGCGCCGTCCGGGGCCATCATCCCCCATTTGGAGAACAGCACCATCGCCTCCGGCAGCAGCACCACGTTCACGCCGCCGGCAAGCGCGAGGTCGCTCTCCCGAGCACGCAAGCTCTGACAGGCGAGGTGCACGGCGACCAGCGACGAGGAACACGCCGTGTCGACCGCAACGCACGGCCCCTGCAACCCGAGCGTGAACGAGATGCGTCCGGCCGCGGCGTTCAGCGCATTGCCGGTGGCGGAATACACGTCCGCTTGGTCGGCGCCGCCCTGCCGCACGAGGCGGCCGTAGTCGTTGGTGGTGATGCCCACGAACACGCCGGTAGCGCTGCCCGACAGCTTGTCTGCCGGAACGCCCGCGCTCTCCAGCGCCTCCCAGGCGGTCTCGAGCAACAGGCGTTGCTGCGGATCGAGCGTGGCGGCTTCGCGCGGCGAGATCCCGAAAAACTGCGGCTCGAAGCGATCGACTTGCGACAGAAAACCGCCGCGCCGCGTGACCATCTTGCCGGGCACCGCGGGGTCTTCGCTGTAGTACGCGTCGATATCCCAGCGATCACGCGGAACTTCGCCGACCGCGTCGACTCCGTCGCGCACCACCCGCCACAACCCCTCGAGATCTTCGATGCCGCCTGGATAGCGACACCCGGCTCCGATGATCGCGATCGGCTCGTGCTTGGCTCGCTCACTTTCCTGGAGCCGTGCTTGCAGTCGCTCGATCGCCGCCAGCGACTCTTTGAGTAGCTGGTGATGGTTGCTCGTGCTCAGGGTGACACCTCCCCCTGGGCGCCCGCCCAGAGCGGCGAAAGCGTCTCGCTCACGTCCCTCAACAGCGCGGCGCGCTCCGGGTTCAAATAGAAGTGATCGCCCGCGAAGACACGCACGCTGAACTCCTCGCTCGTTTCTGCGCGCCAGACGTCGAGGTGCTGCCGCGGAGTCAATGAGTCCGCTGCGCCGCCGAACGCAGTGATGCCGAACGGCACTGCCGCTCGCGCCTCGGGCCGGTGCGTCTCCAGGGCCTTGAAGTCGGCGCGCATCGCCGGGAGCAGCAGCGCGAGGATTTCCGGCTCGGCCAGAATCTCCTTCGGGATGCCCCCGTAGCGACGCTGAACCTCGACCAGAAACTCGGCATTGGAGAGGTCGCTGATCGGTGTCTCGGTCCCAGGCACATGTGGGGGTCTTCGCGCAGAGACGAACAGGTGCCGAGGAACAGGGCCCCCGGAGTCATGGAGTGCCCGCGCGGCTTCGTAAGCGATCAGCGCGCCCATGCTGTGACCGAAAAAGGCGAACGGAAGGTCGAGCTCCGGCAATAGCGCCGGGAGCAGAGTCTCGACGATTTGCGAAATGTTGGAAAGGGGCGCCTCTCTCAGCCGGTTTTCCCGGCCGGGCGTCTGGATCGCGCACACGTCCAGCTCGAGCGGAAGGTGGGCCGGCCAGGCGCGGTACAGCGAGGCCCCCATGCCTGCGCAGGAAAAGCAGAACAACCGGGCCTGGGGCGCGGCTCGCTGGGCGTGCCGGATCAACCACTTGCCACCGACCTGTGCGGTCATGGCCGACCTTGTCGAATGGGTGAGGCGGTTGAATTCGACCTGATACTCATCGGGATCCACGAGTCTATGTCAGCGCCATCCCCTCGGGAATAAGGAAACCTTCGGGTGGCGCTCGTGCGGAGCCGTGAACGGACACGCGCAGCAGCGCTTGAGCTGCCAACACGGTCAGGCGTCTCTAGCGGCCAGGGCTAAGCGCGGCCGCCATCGCGACCCGCGGCGCCGCGAAGCGGGCCGCGGAATTTTACCCATAGACGCCTCAGTGCAGCGCATCGAAGCGCGCCCGCGCAGGGAGCGTCCCGACGGGATCGCCCTCGGTCTCCGGCCGGACCCAGGGCCACGGTTCGTCGCCGAAGAAGGCGGGCTTCCCGCTCAAATACATCGACGGAGGGAGGTCGTGGCTCGCGATCTCGTCGTCCCAGACTGTCGCGTTGCCCAGGAAGTCGAAATTGCCGTGGCGAATCAGGGTGGGAATCGTATCCGCCGCGAGCATCCAGATCGGCACCACCCCGCCCGGTACGTCGCCGATGACTTCGTAGCGAAACATGTTGCCGCCGGGGCTCGGGCTCTGACCGGCGAAGCCGAGCACGTTGCCGACGAAGCTGTAGTAGCGGTGGCCAGGCACGGTCTCCATGATGCGGCGATTGACCTCGTCGACCAGCTGCAACGGCGGAACGGAGCGGCGCAACCCGGTCAGGTGATTGCGAAACACGGTGATGTAGACGGAGTTGCCCCAGACTGCGTCGCCAGCGAAGTTGAAGGACTCGTTGCCCTCGAACAGCTCGTAGTGGGGCGTCGTCATGTGCGACGCGTTCAACCCCACCTCGGGGATGGTCGGATAGTCGGCGCCGAAGCCGTCTTCCATGTAGTTGTAGCCGACGACGTTGCCGCCACCGCTGGCGCGCATGACGATAACCTTGTTGAACGCCCAGACGGCGTTGTTCTCGATCAGGTTGTCGGACCCGTATTTGTTCACGCCCACGCCGTAGCCGTTGCCTCCCGGGTTCGGGTCTCGCGTGGAATGGATGTACGAATCGCGGATCACGCAGCGGAACGTGTTGTCGAGGTTGACGCTGGTTCCGAGGGACAGATCGCTCTCCACGTTCTTCACCCACGAATACGCCGAGCCGTAGAAGTGGATGTTGCCGCCCCCGTCTCCCCCTTCTCCGCCCGCGACGTACAGGTCCTCGACGCCGGCATAGGTGACGAGCGGGATGCTCGAGTCGAAGCGCAGCAAATGAGCGGAGCTCGACCTGAGGAAGTCGATGTGCAGCGGCGTGGTGAAGGTGACCGAATCGCCGTCCGACGATTCGACCTCGAGCGTCTGACCGACGGGGCGATCGTATTCGCTGAACCAGCCGCGGCTGCCGTCGCCCGGCGGAGAGCGATCACTCCAGAGGGTGACGTCCGGGTTCGTGAGCTGATTGATCACGACCAGCTCGCCCGGCGTGAAATCGACGGCGTTCGCCAGACGCACCGTCTTCGAGTTCTTGAGCCCGTCCTCCGCCAGGTCGACGGGCGCGGTGTAGCCGCGGGGCCTGCCGATGGCGATCACCGGCAAGCCCGTGCCTGCCGGCTTCACGAGACGCGTCTCGGGACCCATGCCGCGGAGCGTGACGCGCGGCCGCAACAGGCCGATCGCGGTCGCGATGTTGAACGTACCGGCCTCGAGCTGAACGACCTGATCTTCGGGGCAGGAATCGAGAGCTTCCTGGAGCTCGTCGGTGTCGTCGCCACCGCTCGGCGACAACGTCACGCAAACCTCGGTCCGCTCCGGGATGCCGCCCGGGACACCGGGTTGCCAGGCCGTCACGCGTTCGTCCGGGACGATGCCGCTCAGCGGATTGCCTTCCAGCGGAGGCAGAGGCTCGCCGCGACCGCCGGTCGGCGCTGAGCCGCCTCGCGGTTGGTTGCTGCTTCCGCCCGTGGCGCGGCGCCCGCCCGTCACTCCGGGCTCCGGCTCTCCACCAGCCCCGCTGTCGGACGAGCCGGCAGTGCCCGATCCACGACCGCCGGTCGCGCCGCCGTTGCTCGCCGTGGAACCGCCCTTGGCCGTGCTGCCACCCCTGCCCGGCGTCATCGAGGCTTTGCCGCCGGTCGTCGTCGCATCGCCGCCTGCGCCGGCAACCGCGTTCGACTCGGAGCTATCGTCGCCCCCGCAAGCTGCGACGACGCAGACCAACCCGCAGGTGTGCCATGCCTTCCTCATCACGGTGCGATTAATACCATGCGTCAACATGCCGTCAAACTCGAACGCAGCTGTCATGAGCGTCACGAACGCGCGTGGCCCTCGGAAAGCAACTAGTGGTAGCTCGCGAGCTTTGCGGTTCGTGTGCGCTTCGTGTGCGCGCATCACGGAAGTCACGGAAGGACGCCGGAGTCCGGCCGTGCTATCCGGATGGTTTTTTTCGAAGCGCTCGCGATGCGCTTCGAGCGCAGGAACGATGTGTCCGGTGAGCGTCGGATGTGCGCCTCGCACCAAAACAAATACCTAGAACGGCGCCGAGATGCTCCGGCGACCGCGCCTGGGCTAGGCTAGCGCCCCCGATGGATGCCCTCCCCGAACGCCGCGCGCGCACAACCGAAACCCACGTCCCGGAGCTCGACGGCGTGCGCGGTGTGGCGATCGCCGCGGTGATGATCATGCATTTCATCGCGGGCCTGGTCGGGGAGCCGCAGAATCTGTTCGAGAAAGTCGCGGCGGCCGTCACCGGCTACGGGATGTGGGGCGTCGACCTGTTTTTCGTGCTCTCGGGCTATCTGATCACGGGCATTCTCTGGGACTCGCGGCCGAGCACGCGCTACTTCCGGGTGTTTTACATGCGGCGCTTGCTCCGCATCTTCCCGCTCTACTACGGCGTGCTGTTCGTGCTCGTGGTGCTGATCCCGCGTTCCGTGTTCCTCGCGTACGACCCGGACGCGCTCAGGATCCGCGACGTACAGCCCTGGCTCTGGACCTACCTCACCAACGTGTACATCGCCAAAGAGGGCGCGTTCTCGATTCCCTACGTTTCGCACTTCTGGACGCTGGCCATCGAGGAGCACTTCTACATGGTCTGGCCGTTCGTGATCCGCTTCGTGAGCCGGCGGGCAGCGATGACCACGGCGGTCGTGCTGAGTGTGGTGGCCGTGACGCTCCGGCTCACGCTGGTGTTTCTGCCGGTGAACGACCTCTGGGGTCACGTGCTGACTCCCTGCCGCCTCGACGCGCTGTGCATCGGCGCCTACCTTTCGCTCGCGATCCGCGGGCCCGACGGCGCCGGGCCCTCCGGAGTCAAGGCACGGCGCTGGCTCTTGCCCGCGCTCTCGGTGCTGGTCGTGCTGGTCGTGCTGCCTATGGGCGAGCAACTCAAGCGAGTGATGTTGCCGTTGAAGGAGCTCTTGATGGCGCTGATCTTCGGCGGCGCCGTGCTGCTATCGGCGTGGTCCGAGGGCCCGAAGGTGCTGAAGGTCCCGCTACGCTGGGGCTGGCTGCGCTGGCTCGGAAAGTACAGCTACGGCCTGTACGTGTTCCACGTGATGATCGTGTACGCCTTCGCCTCGCACCACACGATCGACTATTTCCAGGGCCTCGTCGGCTCACACACGCTCGCGCTGCTCGTACAAGCCGTGATCGGCACGCTGCTCTCGCTCGTAGTCGCCGTGCTCAGCTATCACCTGTACGAGGTTCATTTCCTGCGACTGAAGCGGCTGTTCAAGGTCTGAAAGTCCGACGACCCTCCGCGCGCTGCCTCCGCGCGCTCCCCTATGCTAGAGGTCGAAGCGATGCGTCTTCGACTCGTATTCACGATGGGGTGGTTCGGTTTGTGCGCGATCGGGTGCAAGGCTTGCGCGAACACCGTCAACCGCAGCTCCGACTCGCCGTACACCGCCAGCACGGGGGAGCCGCTGGCCACGACGGGTCAGTGGAGCGCGCCCGCCGAGATCCAGACCGCGCCGATGCCCGTGGATTCGGCCGCCGTCGGCCCCAGCGCGCTCGCAGCGATCTTGCCCGCAGACCGCATCACCGAGTGGAAGCCGGGTATCCCGGGCGGCATCCCGGCTCGCACCAAGACCTGCGCGGTGCTCGGCCCCACCGGCTTCGACGACAC
>JALYWZ010001028.1 GCA_030852505.1 Myxococcota bacterium
CGTTGCGACCGCCGAGGGTGCCCGCGCCATCGTTGCCACGGCGCTCGACGGCTTCGGCGGCCTGGATGTGCTGATCAACAACGCCGGCATCCTGCGCGACAAGACGCTGCTTAAAATGGATCAGGCCCAGTGGGACGCGGTGATCGCCGTGCACCTGACGGGCACGTTCCTGTGCCTGCAGGCGGCGGCGAACGCGATGAAAGACCGCGGAACCCGCGGCAGCATCGTCAACACCACCAGCGTCTCCGGCCTGCTCGGCAATTTCGGCCAGGCCAACTACTCCGCCGCCAAGGCCGGCATCTACGGCTTGACCCGCACCGCGTCGATCGAGCTCCAGCGCTACGGCATCCGAGTCAACGCCGTCGCGCCGATCGCCAAGACGCGCATGACCGAAGACCTGCCGATGTTCCAGAAGATCGACGACTCGCTGTCGCCGGAGCACATCGCTCCCGCCCACGTGTTCCTCGCGAGCGAGCTGTCGAAGGACGTGAGCGGAGCCGTGCTCGCCGTCGCGGGCGCGCGCATCAGCGTCTACAAGGTCGTCGAGAGCGCCGGGAAGTACAAGGATACCGAGCGCGGGCCGTGGACGCCCGAAGAGATAGCCGAGCACTTCGAGGCGATCAGCAAGATCTGATCTATAACCCCGGCCGCACGCGGATATGAGCAGCGGACCCACGCCCCCCACGCCCGCTCCGGATCCGCCCTCGGAAACCCAGGCGATTCAGCGGCGGATCCGCCTGGGCGCGCTCGCGCTGGGTGCGCGCTCGGTCCTGCAGCAGCTGACGACGTTGGTCGCGAACGTCTACCTCGCGCGCGTGCTCACGCCGGCGGATTACGGCGTGTTCGCGATCGTGCAGTTCGCGATGCAGTTCTTCGTAGTGTTCGGCGACGTGGGGCTCGGCCCGTCGCTCGTGCAGAAGAAGGAGACCCCGAAGCAAGAAGAGCTATCCACGGTCTTCTGGTTCCAGCTCGGCCTGTCGCTCACGGTCTTGGCAGTGATCTTCGTGGCGGCGCCGCTCGTGCTCAGGCTCTGGCCGGGGTTGCCGCGCGGCACGGAGTGGCTGCTCCGAGGCCTCGCGCTGACGTTTCTGTTCACGGTGCTGAAGGTCGTCCCGTCGTTGCTGCTCGAGCGCAACCTGCGCTTCGGACGGATCTCGATGATCGAGTTCTTCGGCACCGTCACCTTCTACGCCACGGCGGTGATCCTCGCCGCGCGCGGCGCCAACGCCGCCTCGTTGGTCCTGGCTTCGGTGGCGCAGGCCGGGTTCGTGGCGATCACGCTCAACTTGGTCCAGCGCTGGCGGCCGAGCTTCGTGTTCGATCGTGCGGCGCTGCGCGGCATGCTGCGTTTCGGCGTGAATTACCAGGGGAAGGTCGTGATGAGCCTCGTCAATTCATCGGTCACGCCGCTGGTGGGCGGCATCCGACTCGGCGAGTACGGGCTCGGCATCGTGAACTTCGCTCACAACACCGCCTGGTTCCCGGTGCAGCTGGTCTACATCATGGGCCGGGTTTCGTTCCCGGCGTTCAGCCGCCTCCAGCACGATCAAAAGGCGCTCGCCGCGGAGATCGAGCGCACAATCGTGGTCTGCGCCACGGCCACGCTGTTCTTCGTCGGATTGTGCCTCGGGATCGGGCCGCGGTTCGTCGACATCATCTATTCGGCCAAGTGGTTGCCGGCGTTCCCCGCGCTGTACGTGTATTCGCTGGCGATCGCGATCGGCTTTCTATCGCCGATCGTGGCCTCCGCGCTGGACGCGCTCGGGCGACCGCAAATCGTGTTCCGGCTGTCGATGGCCTGGAGCGTGATCAACTGGGTGTCGGTGGTGATCGCGACGGAGTTCGCGCGCACGCCGCTGGCGTTCGGGCTCGGCTATTCGGTCCACGTCGTGCTTGGAAACCTGGCGGTGGTCCTGATCTTGCGCCGGGTGTTGCCCGAGGCGCGGCCGATCCGCCGCTTGCTCCCCGCGGCGCTCGGCTGTCTGCTGATCGCGGGGATCGGCCGTTTCTTGCTGTATCCGTGGCTCCAGGGCGGCGTGAGCCTCACCCTCGGGATCTTGGTCCTGGCCGGGGCGTTCCTCGGGCTCAACCTGCTGCTCGACCCGGCGCTGGCCTCGACGCTGCGCGCAGTGTTGAAAAAGAAGCCGGCGCGTCGAGGTTGAGCGCCGCTCACCGCTGAGTGCGGAGGATCCCGGCGAGCTCGGACCAGAGCGCGGGATCGTTCGTCTCGAACACGCGTGTGCGCGGCAGGCGCAGAGCGA
>JALYWZ010000303.1 GCA_030852505.1 Myxococcota bacterium
AGCCCACGCAAGACCGCAGCTACGAGAGCTACGGCGCGCTCTTGACGCGGGCGGCCTGAGGCGGATGTTACCGCTCGACAAGCTGCGTTCCCTCGTGAAGCGTCACGAGGAAGTCGAGGAGCTCTTGTGCGACCCCGCGGTGTTCGCGGATCCGCGCAAGCTCAACTCGCTGAACCGCGAGCGCAGCCAGCTCACGCCGATCGTCGAGGCCATGAACCGTTACGAGGCCATCGAGCGGCGCATCGCCGACGATCGCGAGGCGCTCGACGACCCCGAGCTCGGCCCGATCGCTCGCGAAGAGATCCAGAGCCTCGAGCACGAGCGCGGCGAGGTCGAGGGTCGGCTGCGCGTGCTGCTCTTGCCCCGCGACCCGAACGACGACAAGAACACCATCCTCGAAATCCGCGGCGGGACGGGCGGCGAGGAGGCGGCGTTGTTCGCGGCGGACCTGTTCCGCATGTACTCGCGTTACGCGGAGCGGCGCGGCTGGCGCGTCGAGATCCTGAGCTCGAGCGAGGCCGCCGCCGGGGGGCTCAAGGAGCTGATCGCGCTGGTCACGGGTGAGCGCGTCTATTCGCGGCTGAAGCACGAGGGCGGCGTGCACCGCGTGCAGCGCGTGCCGGCCACCGAGGCCCAGGGGCGCATCCACACCTCGACGGCCACGGTCGCCGTACTTCCCGAAGCCGAGGACGTCGACGTGACGATCGACGAGCGCGATCTGAAGGTCGACATCGCCGCGAGCGGCGGCCCGGGCGGGCAGGGCGTGAACACCACCAACAGCGCCGTGCAGATCACGCACATCCCGAGCGGCATCGTCGTGAAATGTCAGGACGAGCGCAGCCAGCTGAAGAACCGCGCCAAGGCGATGAAGATCTTGAAGAGCCGCCTGCTCGACATCGAGCAACAAAAGCAGGCGGACGCGCTGCGCGACGAGCGCCGCGGCATGGTCAAGGCCGGCGATCGCTCGGAGAAGATCCGTACCTACAATTTTCCTCAGAACCGCCTGAGCGATCACCGCATCGGACTCACGCTGTACGAGCTCGATCGGGTGATGGACGGCGACCTCGAGCAGCTGATCGACGCGCTCGGCACGTTTTACCAGGCCAAGGAGCTGGAGGAGTCGCCGTGATCCGCGCCAGCGTGGACAACGACGCGTTGTTCTGCGCGCTGGTGCTCGCGCCCTCTGCCTTCTCGCGCAACCGGTTCTTCTGGCTGTTCGAGGAACAGGCCCGAAAGCGCCTGCGCCGTCGAGCGAGCCGGGTGCGCGGCATCATCCGCCAGCTGCTCAACCCCGAGCGCGGAAAGGCCGAAATTCTCGGCGAACGCGTGCTCGAGGACGGGCGCGTGTTGCTGCGTTATCAGGTCGAGGAGCTCGGCTTCTCGCGCACGGCGGCGCTCGCACCGCTCGAGGCGGCCGCGCTCCGCTACGCGCTCCACCGCGCCGGGCGCGGCCCGATCGTCGATGCCGATCGACACCTGGTGGAGGCGGCGATCTCGCGGCTGTCCGACGACCTCGGCCTCGGCCTGGACGCGAAGCAGGTGTGAGCCATGAAGCGCGTCGTGCACCGGTCCGTCAAATCCGGCAAATGAGTTTCCAATCCCGACCTCGCGTGAATGCGAGGACGGAGCTCAGCAGTTTCCTGGGAGCGGAATCGACCCCGGAGTTCGGGCTTTCCCTCGGAGCGTCTTGCCACTAGGGTAGCGGCGTCGCGGACCGTAGCGGGCGAGGGGCCCGAACGGTTCGGAGGAGAGGACATCGCACCGGAGACTGCCGCGCTCGAGTCATGCGGTCGTGCGTTTTGGGGTAAGGCAAGCAGATGGTTTCGCAGATTTTCGAGTCCGAGCTGTGGGAGCCCGTCGCGGGCTTTGCATTTCAAGACATCACCTATCATCGCGCCCGTGAGCTCGGCGCCGTGCGTATTGCCTTCAATCGCCCCGAGGTGCGCAACGCCTTCCGTCCGAAGACCGTGGACGAGCTCTTCACTGCGCTCGAGCACGCGCGCACGTGGAGTGACGTCGGCGCGGTGCTCCTGACCGGTAACGGCCCTTCTCCCAAGGACGGCGGCTGGGCGTTCTGCTCGGGAGGAGATCAGCGGATCCGCGGCAAAGACGGCTACAAGTACGAAGGCGCAGAGGGCGTGGATCCGGCGCGGCTCGGACGGTTGCACATCCTCGAGGTGCAGCGCTTGATTCGCTTCATGCCCAAAGTGGTGATCGCGGTCGTCCCGGGCTGGGCCGTCGGTGGAGGGCACAGCCTGCACGTGGTGTGCGATCTGACCATCGCCAGCCGCGAGCACGCCATTTTCAAACAGACCGACCCCGACGTGGCGAGCTTCGACAGTGGTTACGGCTCGGCGCTGCTCGCGCGCCAGATCGGCCAGAAGCGCGCCCGCGAGATCTTCTTCCTCGGGGACAACTACACGGCGCAGCAGGCCTTCGAGATGGGCATGGTCAACGCCGTGGTGCCGCACGCCGAGCTCGAGCGCTTCTCGCTCGAATGGTGCCGGAAGATCCTGGCCAAGAGCCCGACGGCGATGCGCATGCTCAAGTACGGCTTCAACCTGCCCGACGAGGGGCTGGTGGGGCAGCAGCTGTTCGCGGGAGAGGCCACCCGCCTCGCCTACGGAACCGAAGAAGCGCGGGAGGGCCGCGACGCGTTTCTGGAGAAGCGGCCGCCAGAATATCGAAGGTTTCCATGGCACTACTGACGGGCGGCGGGCCAGCGCCGTTGCCACTCGGGACTTTTCAGCAGCCGGAGGCGGTGCTCCGCGCGCTGATCGAGAGCCCGGAGCAAATGGTGATCTTCGCGCTGGATCGCAGCTACCGCTATCTCGCGTTCAACCAGAACCACGCCCGCACCATGAAGCAAATCTGGGGCGTCGAGGTCGCGGTGGGCACCAACATACTGGAGCTCATCGCGCGCGAAGACGACCGCGGGAAGGCGCGTGCCAATTTCGATCGCGCCCTGTCCGGCGAGAGCTTCACGCTGGTGGAAGAGTTCGGCGACGCGCGCATCGAAGGCCGCTTCTATCAAGACACCTACAGCCCCGTGCTCGACGACGCCGGTCAGATCATCGGCCTTGCCGTGTATCTCACGGATATCACCGAGCAGCGGCGGGCCGAGCTCGAGCTCGAGCGCTACCGCGGACACCTCGAAGAGCTCGTGGCTCAGCGCACGCGCGAGCTGGAGGCGGCCCACGCTCAGCTGCTCCACGCGCAGAAGCTCGAGAGCCTGGGGGTGCTCGCGGGTGGCATTGCCCACGACTTCAACAACCTCCTGGCGGTGATCTTGTCGCGCGCGGAGCTGTGCACGCCGCTGTTCGCGGAGCGCGCTCCCGGACGCTCGCACCTCTCGATCATCCGCGAAACCGCGCTCGAAGCGCGGATGCTGACGCGGCAACTGCTCGGCTACGCCGGCAAAGGCCGTTTCTCCGTCGAAACGCTGAGCCTGAACGAGGTCGTGAAGAGCCTCGGGCAGCTACTGCGAGCCTCGGTCAGCAAGGGGATCCGCCTCGAGTTCGAGCCGAACGCCGGCGTGGCCGCGGTCCTGGGCGACGCGACGCAGCTGCGCCAGGTGCTGTTGAACCTGGTCACCAACGCCGCCGAGGCCATCGGCTCCGGCGTGGGGACGATCCGTGTGCGCACCGGAGTGGTCGACGTCACGGCCGCGACCCTGCGCAGCGCCTGCTTTTCGAACGATCTCCCGCCGGGCAGCTACTCGTTCATCGAGGTCGAGGACAACGGCAGCGGCATCGGCGAAGACACGCGGTCCCGCTTGTTCGACCCGTTCTTCACCACCAAATTCACTGGCCGCGGGCTGGGTCTCGCCGGCGTGCTCGGGATCGTCAAGGCGCACCGCGGGACGGTCTTGCTCGAGTCCAGCCTGGGCCGGGGCAGCCGTTTCCGCGTGCTCTTGCCGGCCGCCGAGGCCGAGCGCATCCCGGACTCACACTCGCGAGCCAGCCGCGCTCAGACGTTTCGCATGACCGGCTGCGCGCTGGTCGTGGATGACGAGCCGGCGGTGCGGATCGTCACGAGCGAGGTGCTGCGCAGCATCGGCTACCGCGTGCTCGAAGCGGACGGCGGCGCGATGGCTTGCCACGTCTTCGCCAAGCACTCCTCCGAGGTCGACATCGTGTTGCTCGATCTGGCCATGCCAGACATGAACGGCGAGCAGACGCTGCGCGAGCTCCGCAAGCTGAACCCGCGCGTGCGCGTGATCTTGCTCACGGCCTACGCCGAGGACGAGTTCCGCATGAACTTCGTGCAGGGCGAGCTGTCGGGTTTCCTCGCCAAGCCCTTCGCCTACGAAGAGCTGATCGAGGTGCTGCGCGCGGCCGTGCCCGAAGACGCGACGGCCGCGCGGCTCGGCGTCGGCAACTAAGGCAGCGGCTGTCAGCCGTCAGTTGCAGTGCGTGTCTGCACGCAAAGAACTTGCGGCGCTGCCGGAGGCATCGACGAGCGACCTCTGCATCCGCTCCCAGCATGCGTCGAGCCCGGCTCAGCCCGATGTCCCCTCGGTTTCGGTCCTGAGACGTGCGGGGAGGGCCGGGCGCGGCTTGCAGGAAGCGGAAGCGAAACTAAGCTCGACCCCGGGGCGAGCCGCTCGCAGCATCGAGCTCCGAAACGATCCCCCGAAAAATCTCACGCCAGTGAACGAAGGCAATCGCAGCTTTGGATCCGGCGCCGCCACCTCGGCGGTGCGTACCCGCGGGCAACTCGGCCCGACGTCGCTCGCCGAGCTCCTGGCCGAGGCCTATAACTTCGCGTTCAGCGGCACGCTGCGGATCGAGCCGGAGGGCGACGCGCCATCCACGCTCTGGATCGAGCACGGCGCCGTGCGCGGCGCGAGCGGGCCCTGGGCAACCGATGCGCTGAAGGAAGAGGCGCTGTCCAGCCTGCTTCCGCCGGACATCCTGAGCCTCGCGCAGCGCCACGCGCACGACTACGGCCTCGAGTCATTCGAAGCGGTCGAGAGCCTCAGGCTGTTGCCCCCGAGCAGCGTCGCCGCGGCGCGCGAGGCCCTCGTCGTCCAGGGGGTGCGCAGCCTGGCCGCGCTTTCGGACTCGACGCGTTACGAGCTCTCGGCCGAGCCCGCGCAGCCCGTCGCGGCGCAGCTGTCAGCGCCGATCGAGCCGCTGAACCTGATTCTGGTGTGTGTGCTCGCCGGCAGACATCCCGAGCGCGTCGACAGCGCCGTCGCCGCCTTCGGAGCGCGCAAGGTCTCGCTGGATCCGATCGGAGCGCGCTCCTTGCTCGCCACGTTGTCCGGGCCGATCCGCTCGCTCGTGGAAGGGCTGGCCCGCTCCCCGCTCTCCGTCGAAGAGCTGCAGCAGCGCCGCGCTCACCCTGCGGATCCGCTGCCCGCGTCGTTGTACGTGTTGTGGCTGACCCACCACTTGCGCGTTTCCGAGGCGCCGGCGCTGTCTCGCCCCCCGACGCCAATCAAGACCCCGCCGACGGCGTCCTCCCCGCCGATCCGGGTTTCGTCGCTGCCTCCGGTCGCGCCAGCCGCGCGCTCCGTTCCGCCCTTCATGGCGCCGAGTAGCTCCGGCATTCCGCCGCGCCGCACTTCGGTCACGAGCGACATTGCCCCCGCCGATCCGGATCGCGCTCAGCGTGAACACCGCGTCCGGGAGCGCGCGATGGAGGCCAAGGTCGAAGAAGCCTGGTCACTCGCGCAGGCGGATTCGAGCAGCGTCTCGCGCCTCTCTGCTTTCGCGAGCAAGGCCGCCGGCTTGTTCCCGCGGAACGCGCGCATCGGCTTCTACCTGGCGTGTCTGTACGAGCGCGAAGGCCGCCCGGACGACGCGCGTGCCGAGCTCGAGAGGGTCCTCGCGTTCGAGCCCGAGCTCGAAGAAGCGCAAGCCCTGCTCGGTCGCATTCGCAACGGCGGCTCTGGAAACAGCGTCGGCGCCCGCTTGAAGCGGCTCTTCGGCGGCAAAGACTAAACGTCGAGGCCGTGGCGCTCAGAACCCGAGATCGGCGCTGGGACGTTCCCGCGGCGGGCGCGGACCGGGCGCAGGCCTCGGGCTAGCGGGCCTGGCGCTCTGCGCGGGTCGGGGGATGCGAGGAGCCAGCATCAGGGGCTCGACGGATGGCGCACGCGCGAGCGTGCTCGGCGGCGCCGGAGCTCGGATCGGCGATGCGCTTACCGTTTTCGGCAGAGCCGACGCGCTGGCGGTCGGCTGAGTTGCCACGGAGGGAGCCGGCGGCGGGAGGGCTCGAAAATGCTGGAAGGCCGCGAACAGGCCAGAACCGAGCAGCATGGCCGCCCCGCACAGGGCGATCG
>JALYWZ010000304.1 GCA_030852505.1 Myxococcota bacterium
ATTTGAAGTCGAGCGCTTCGCCGCGGAAGCGCACGGAGCCGCGCGTGACGGGCGAGAGGCCGACGAGGGCGCGGGCGAGGGTCGACTTGCCGCAACCGGACTCGCCGACGAGCGCGACGGTCTCGCCGGAGTAGAGGTCGAGATCGACGCCGTCGACGGCGCGCACGGAGCCGGAGGGGCCGGGAAAGTGCACGCACAGGTCGCGCACCTCGAACAAGATTTCGCGCGCGGGCTGGTGTTCGACGGCGACGGCCGCGGCGCTCATCGAGCGCGCCCTCTGCCGAGCAACTTCAGGGCGCCTTTGGCGGCGCCGCTGAGCCACGGCGCGGCGGTGATGCTGCGCGCGAGCGACAGAGCGAGCGCGAGCGGCGTCGTACCGCGGGCCAGGATCGCGACTTTTTGACCCGACTGCGCGTCCTCCATCGCGCCGCGCGCGACGGTGGTGGTGCCGTCGGATCGAATTTCTACGATCAACCGGGCTACGACCGGCGGTTCGTTCGCGAGCTCGGAGTCCGGCGTTTCCGCCTGCCTCACGGGGAGCGGCCCGCCCGAGCGGGGGTCGCGCGGATCCATCCCCGGTTCTTTGCCACGGCGGTCCGGGGGCGTCGACCACGAGCGCGCAGCCGAGCCCGGAAAGGTGTAACTTGCCGGCGATGAGCGATGCCTCCGGACCCGCGCCCCGCGCCGAGTCCGCGCCGCTCGTGGAGGTCGAGCACCTCGTGAAGCACTTTCCGACCCGCGGCGGCTGGGGGAAAAAGCCGGAGGTGGTGCGCGCGGTGGACGACGTCTCGTTCA
The DNA here is from genome assembly GCA_030852505.1 of Myxococcota bacterium. Taxonomy (GTDB): domain Bacteria; phylum Myxococcota_A; class Polyangia; order Polyangiales; family Polyangiaceae; genus PMG-095. The sequence goes on from JALYWZ010000304.1 coordinate 796, forward strand.
CGATCCGCCGGGGCGAGACGCTGGGCCTGGTCGGCGAATCCGGCTCTGGCAAGACCACCGTGGGGCGCACGTTGCTGCGGCTGATCGAGCCGACCTCGGGGCGCGTGCGCTTCGACGGCGTCGAGCTCGGCTCGCTGTCGTCCGGGGCGCTGCGCCGGCTACGACCGCGGATGCAGATCATCTTCCAGGATCCGTATGCGTCGTTGAATCCGCGGCTTTCGGTGGGCGAGGCGATCGGCGAGCCGCTGCGGGTGCACGGGCTCGCCAGAGGGCCCGAGCTCGAACGGAGCGTGGTGTCGCTGCTCGATCGCGTGGGGCTGCCGTCGAGCGCGCGCGACCGTTATCCGCACGAATTCTCGGGCGGTCAGCGGCAGCGCATTTGTATTGCGCGCGCGCTGTCGGTGAAGCCGAGCTTCATCGTCTGCGACGAAGCGGTCTCGGCGCTCGATCTGTCGATCCAGGCGCAGGTGCTGAATCTGCTCCGGGATCTGTCCGACGACCTGGGGCTGACGTACCTGTTCATCACCCACAATCTGAACGTGCTGCGCAGCATCGCGGACCGGGTGCTCGTGATGTACCTCGGGCAGGTGGTCGAGAGCGCGACGGTGGAGCAGCTGTTTTCGGCGCCGGGCCACCCGTACACGCGCGCGCTGCTGTCCGCGAACCCCTCGCCCGATCCGCTGGCCCCGTTCGATCCGGTCAGCCTCGAGGGTGAGATCCCCTCCGCCGTGCATCCGCCTTCGGGCTGCCGCTTCCACACGCGTTGCCCCGAGGTGTTCGAGCCCTGTCCGACGATCATTCCGAGCAACCACCTCGTGAACCGCGAGCCACCGCACCGCGTGCTCTGCCACCTCGCCGAAGATGCTGCGTAGCCTGCTCGGGATCTTGCTGGTGTTCGTGTGCGGCTTGCTCGCCGTGGGCGTGACGTTTTCGGCTTCGAGTCAGGAGCGCGCGGAGTTCGCGTTCATCAACCCGGTCGAGCCGCGCTCGCTCGACCCGACGCGGATCAACGGCGAGCCCGAAGGCCGCGTGCTCGACGCGCTGTTCGAGGGCCTCACTTACCTGGACGCGAAGTCGCTCCGGCCGGCGCCCGGCATGGCCGAGAGCTGGGAGATCTCCGCGGACGGGCGGCGCTACGTGTTCCGGATCCGGAAGAGTGCTCGCTGGAGCGACGGGCACCCGGTGACGGCTCACGATTTCTGCTTCGCGTGGCGGCGACTGCTCGACCCCTCTCTCGGCGCCGAGTACGCGGGCGTGCTGTTCCCGGTGCGCGACGCCGAGGCCTACAACACCTACGCGAGTCGCGCCGACTCGCTCGAGCAGCCGATCGCGAAGGCACTTTCGGCGCTCGGCCGAGCGCACCCCGAGCGCATCCCGAGCGCCGCGTTCCGCGCGTTCGCGAGCGAGCAACACCTGGAGGCCGCGGTGAAGGGCTCTCCGAACGCCGAGCTCGTGGCCTTGCTGAAGGAGGCGGACGCGGGGCTTCCGAGCTCGCGGCTGCCGTTGCTGTCGAAGGCGCTCGCGAGCGAGGCGCAGCGGCTGCGAAGCGAGGGCGCGCTGGCCGAGCAGCGCTTCGGCCGCGAAACGGGCGTGGTGGCGGCTGACGATCACACGCTGATCGTGGAGCTCAACGCCCCGACCCCTTACTTTCTCGAGCTCACCGCCTTTTATCCGACGTACCCCGTTCCGCGCTGGGTGGTCGAGCGGCCCGGGCTCGGGGAAACCTGGTTTTTACCGGAAAACATCGTGTCGAACGGGCCGTTCCGCCTCGCGAGCTGGCGCGTGGGCGATCGGATCCGGATGGAGAAGAGCGAGACCTACTGGGACAAGGACCGAGTGCGCCTGAAGAGCGTGGACGCGCTGCCCATCGAAAATGGCACCACAGCGCTCAACATGTACCTGACCGGCCAGGCCGATTGGATGCCGACCAACTCTTTCCCGGCCGATCTGATCGACGAGCTGAAGAAGCGGCCGGACTTCAACAAGGGCCCCGCGCTCGCGGTCTATTACTACCGCGTCAACACCACACGAAAGCCGTTCAACGATCCGCGCGTGCGCAAGGCGCTGAGCATGGCCATCGACCGTGAGGTGATCACGCGCGACGTGCTCGCGATCGGACAGGAGCCGACGTTCCGGCTCGTTCCGCCAGGGATCGCTGGCTACGAGCCGCCGGTGCCCGAGCTGCGCTACGACCTGGCGCAAGCGCGCGCGTTGCTCGCGGAGGCCGGTTTTCCGGGCGGAAAGGGCTTCCCCAAGTTCGGCATCTTGTTCAACACGATGGAGGCGCACAAGAAGATCGCCGAGGTGATCGCGGATCAGTGGAAGCGGGGCCTGGGCATCGAGGCCAACGGCTACAACCAGGAGTGGCAGGCCTATCAAGCCACGACGCAGCTCCTCGACTACGACCTGTCGCGCGCGGCCTGGATCGGCGACTACGAAGATCCGAACACCTTCCTCGAGCTGTACGTGACCAACGGCGGCAACAACCAGACCGGCTGGGGCAGCCGTGTCTACGATCAGTTGATCGCCGCGGCGGGCGACGTGGAGCGCTTCCTGAAGTCGCCGGGGGCGCTGTTGCCCGAGCTCCGCGAACGCGAGAAAATCCAGGCCTTGATCGACGCGGCCTTGGCGGAGCAGGAGCCGGCCGCGCACCTCGTGCTCGCCAACCGGCTGCGCATGGCGCTGTTCCGCGAGGCCGAGGCCTTGCTGATCAACGACGCGGTGCCGATCATTCCGATCTACTTTTACGTCAACAACGGGCTCGTGAAGCCGCGCGTCCACGGCTTTTACAAGGAGCTCCACGATCCGGACGGGAAGAAGCGACCGAATCTCCGCGACCGGCACCCGCTGCGCGAGGTCTGGGTCGAAGACGGCGAGGCGCATGGGCCCTAAGGAAGTCGTGTCGCTGCTGGTCGGGCTCGCGCTGCTCGTGGGCACGGTGTTCTTGCCGCCGCGGCCGACGCGCTGGGTCTCGGCGCTGTGCGTATTCGCAGCGGCTTTCGTGGGCTTTCGGATCGCGCTTTCCCCGACCGCGTCCGCGCTGATCGCGACAGGGCTCGGCGTGACTGCGTTCGTCTATTTGCCGGCGCTGGCACAGCGGCGCGTGGTGTTCCTGGTGCCGGCGATGGTCGTGTTGATCTTCGCGACCACGCTCTTGATGTATGCGGCGCCGGGCAACCCATTCGCCAACGAGCGCGTGGCCACGCCCACGGTCGAGGCGGCCCTGCGCGCGAAGTACGGCGTGCCGAAGAGCGCGACCGATTTCTTCTTCGTGTACATGGGCCGGCTGATCCGCGAGGGCACGCTCGGCCCGTCGATCAAGGTGCTGGGGCGGAGCGTCGAAGATCTGCTGTTGCCCGCGTTCCCGGTCAGCGTCTCGCTCGGGTTGTTCGCGATTTTGTTGTCAGTCGCGATCGGCGCTTCGCTCGGAGTCATCGCCGGCTTGAAGAAGAATTCGGCGGCCGACTACGCGAGCATGGCCCTCGCGCTAATCGGCGTGTCCTTTCCGAACTTCCTGATCGGCGCGGGGCTGATGGTGGTGTTCGCGATCTGGCTCGGCGTGTTGCCGGTGGCGGGCTGGGGCGGCTACCGGCACCTGGTGATGCCCGCGATCGCTCTCGCGTTGCCGAGCGCGGCCGTGATTGCGCGGCTCGCGCGCGGCGGCGTCGTCGAGGTGATGCAGCAGGATTACATCCGGGCGGCGCGCGCCAAGGGCCTGCCCGAAAGCTGGGTGGTGGTGCGGCACGCGCTGCGCGGCGCGCTCACGCCGGTGGTCTCGTATCTCGGGCCCGCCGCGGCCACGACCATGACCGGCTCGTTCGTGGTGGAGGTGTTGTTCGGCGTTCCCGGGATGGGGCAGTGGTTCGTGAAGGGCGCCGTGAACCGCGACTACTCGGTCGTGCTCGGCACGGCGATCGTCTATTTCGGGATGATCATCGTCTTCAACCTGCTCGTCGATCTCGCTTACGTGTGGCTCGACCCGCGGCTCCGCACCCAGAAAGCGAGGGACGCTTGAGGGACGGGCCCTGGGCCGCTGCCGCGCGGCGCCTGTCGCGAAACCGCCCTGCGCTGCTCGGCGCAGCGGTGCTCTCGATGCTTTCGCTGCTCTGCGTGCTCGGACCGTCTTTGCTCGGCCTCGACGCGATGCTGACCTCGCCGCAGCTGCGCAATCGGCCGCCGTCGTCCGAGCATTGGTTCGGCACGGACGCGATCGGCCGTGATCTGTTCGCGCGCGTGTTGGTCGGCGGACAGGCTTCGCTCGCCGTGGGCGTGGTCGCGACGCTGGTCTCGGTCGTCGTCGGCGTGAGCTACGGCATGGTGGCCGGCTTTTACGGCGGAAAGCTGGACGAGGTGATGATGCGCTTCGTCGACTTCATGTACGGCCTGCCCTACATGTTCCTGGTGATCCTGATCATGCTGCTGTTCTCCGAGACGGCGCGCGGTCAGATGTTGCCGGTGTTCGTAGCGCTCGGGCTCGTGCAATGGCTGACGATGGCGCGGATCGTGCGCGGCCAGGTGCTGTCGCTGCGCCATCGGGAGTTCGTGCTGGCGGCAGAGCTGCTCGGAGCGAGTGATTTCAGGATCCTCGCGCGGCACTTGTTGCCGAACATCACGGGCGTGGTGATCGTCTACGCGACGCTGATGGTCCCGCAGGTGATCATCCTCGAGTCGTTTTTGTCGTTCCTGGGCCTCGGCGTCGCGCTCTCCTGGGGTCAGCTGGTGTCCGACGGCATCGCGGTCGTGAACCCCGTGCGCTCGTACTGGTGGCTCTTGGTGTGGCCCGGCGCGTTCCTCGGGCTCACCCTGCTCAGCCTCAATTTCCTGGGCGACGGGCTGCGCGACGCCCTGGATCCGAAGAGCCGCGAATGACCCGCAGCGACCCACTCGTCGAAGTCAGCGAGCTCGCCGTCGAGTTTCACACGCCGCGCGGCGTGGTGCGAGCGGTCGACGGCGTGAGCTTCCAGGTCGGGCGCGGGGAAATCCTGGGCGTGGTTGGCGAGTCCGGCTCGGGCAAGAGCGTGAGCAGCCTGGCGATCCTCGGCCTGCTCGAGCGACCGAGCGGGCGGATCACCCGCGGCAGCATCCGCTTCGACGGCCAGGTTATCTCGAACCTCGATGAACGGAAGCTCCGGCGCCTGCGCGGCGACCGGATGTCGATGATCTTTCAGGACCCGCTGACGAGCCTGAACCCGTACCTGACCATCGAAGAACAGCTCGTCGAAGTGCTGGAGTTTCACCGCGGCATGCCCCGCGCCGAGGCACGGCAGCGCTGCCTGGAGCTCTTGAATCAGGTCGGGATCTCCGAGCCTGCCGAGCGATTGAGGAGCCACCCGCATCAGCTTTCGGGCGGGATGCGCCAGCGCCTGTGCATCGCGATGGCGCTGCTCTGCGACCCGTCTCTGTTGATCGCGGACGAGCCGACGACGATGCTCGACGTCACGATCCAGGCGCAGATCCTGGAATTGGTGCGCTCGCTCAGGAAGACACGCG
>JALYWZ010001029.1 GCA_030852505.1 Myxococcota bacterium
GCGCTCGCCTGCGCCGCTTCGCCGAGACCGAGCGCGTGGCGGTGCGGCGAGCGGATCGCAGCGGTCCCCTCGCCGTCCAGAGCGTCCGCGCCGATCCGGAGACGGACCGAGACCGGCGCCTGGCTCTGCCGCGCAATCTCCTCCCGGAGCTCGCGGCGCTCCGGGCTCCCGGGTCCGTATTGGAGGACCGGCTCGTTCGCCGGAGGGCCGCCCTGCACGGTCGTCACGTTAGCATCATTGGCTCAGGGATCGCTCGCCTCGTAGACGCACGCCGAAGCATCCCCCTCGGTCGGCGCAAACTCCGCCGAGTCCGCGTAATAGGTGCGGGAAAAGTCGCTCCCCCAGCACTCCGAGACGCTCAAGGCTCCGATCGATTCCGGCACGTCGCCGGCCGCGATCACCACGTCGGCCCTGCCGGCGCCGTCGGCACGGAACCGGCTCAGGATCGCCACCTCCTCGAGCGCGGTCTGCTTCGAGTCGTCGACATCGACGCTGCCGGAAACGTCGAGCTGCCCCGTTCCGTCCTCGTTGGCGTTCGAGACGATCGTGAGCTCGGTGTCCCCGGGAGGATCGAGGACGGCGCTGATCTCACGCGGCAGGGCGCCGAGCTTGCGCCGGCTCGCAGCGGGCAGATCGTGGGTGATGCTCACGGTACCCGCGTCGTCGCCGTGGCGGTCCGGGTCGAGCGTGCGCTGTGCGTCGAGATCGATCGTGAAATGGCCGTCGCCGTGGCGTGAATCCGCCCGGCCGTAACCGGTGCCTTCGAGCACCGTCAGGTAGTCGCTCTCGGAATCCGAAGCGCGCGGCCGGCCCTCGAGGCGGTAGTCGTATTCGTGGTCGCCGACGCGCTCGACGCGCAAGCGCCACGTCACCGGATCCAGCGCGTCCGTGTACGGACCCCACTCCGCGTAATCTTCCCCCACCGTCGTCGGCCGGGTGTGCACGACGTACCAGACGCTGCCGAGCACGCCGGCCGTGACGAGGTTCACGCCGTCGCGGACGTTGCGCGTGAAGCGGTACCACTCCGCCGTGCCCGAAGCGGGCGTCGCGCCGTCGGCGAGGAGCGCCGCGCCGGCCGCTGACTGGGTGCGATCGCCACCGCTGTCTGCCTCGGGCCCGGCCACGCGCACGTTGGCGGCCTCGGGCAGCGCCTCTCGATACTCCGAGACGTCATCGGATTTCTCGAGGGTACAGGCGGGCGCCGCGACGGCGGCAACCGCAGCGAACAGAGCGAGGTGCGAGCGGGTGCGTTGGATGATCATGGTTCGGAAACAGCCTCCTTCGCCAAGGCCTTCAAGCGACGCGCCAGCCCGGCTGGCGCCACGATACCGCGAGATTTTGCCTGGTTTCTCGCAGCCCCGTAGAATGGCGCAGCGCGTTTCGTGAACGCGAGTTCTCGTGAGCCCCTGGAACCGCGGGTGACGCGCGAAAGGTACGCGGAGCGTGGCGGAGGTGGTCGCGAGTGCGGATCATCCTCTCTACGAGTGCAGAAAGCTTTTTGACTTCGTAAAACGCACCGTAAACTACTGGAACGATAAATGCGTGTTCGGTCGTCCCCCGTTGACGCCCTCGGCACACTGCTCCGTGTCACGGATGATGCCCAGCGCCGCGCCAGTTTCCGTCAGGCGATCGCCGCGCTTGGCCATCGAGCCGGCCTCGGTCTCCAGGGGGCACCGCCGCTCGACGGGATGGACCAGGACGTCATCCAGCGCGCGCTCGGACTCGCACTCGAAGTCGGGTTGGTGGATGACCTCGATTGGCTCGCGCCGGGTTCGGCGGCGGTAGCGCTCTACGAGCTCACGGCGGCGCTGCCCCCCGGTAAGGTGCGGCACGAGCTCGGGCGACGCGTGTTCGCGCGTTTGTACGAAGGCACTGCGGCAACTTTCGCAGCGGTCGCGACGCGCATGGCGCTGGCTTCGGGGCGCCCTTTCGAAACCGCGACGCTGCGCGCGCGCGTGGGTCTCCTGTTCGATCTGCCGGTCGGCTCGGGCGTGAACGCGGACGCGCTGGCGCTCACGATCGTGATCCGCCGCGAGCTCCGGGAGCGTTTCATCGACGCCGCCAAGACCGGCACCCTGCCCGCGCGAAGGCTGGCCGCGAAGCTCTTCGAGTACGCCGCGCGCGAGGCAGCGTCGCGCGCGCAAGCTGGTGACAGCCATCCGCGTCAGCTCCTCACCTCGAACGGCCCCGGCAGCGCGCTGTCGGCGCTGTTGATGGACCGCGAACCTCTGGTGTGGCGGCACGCGGCCGTGGCG
>JALYWZ010001030.1 GCA_030852505.1 Myxococcota bacterium
TTCTTGCCGCCGAGCGATTGCTCGGAGCGCGACAGCGTGTACGAGACGAAGCCACCGAGGCGGCGCGTGAGCGGCCGGCGCAGCTCGAGCTCGAGACCGGCCGCCGACACGGTGGAACGCCGGTCGAGCACGGTGCGATCGATCGTGAAATCACGCGCGCCGCCGATCGGGTCGAGCGCCTTGAAATACGCGGCGCGGAACACGCCCAGCGAAGCCTGGATCTCTTCGGGCAGCTTCGTGCGCACGGTGGCGCTCCAGAGCAGGGCGTGCTGCAAACCGCCCGCCAGATCCGCCACCTGCGCGCCCGGCACCTGCGCCGCGAAGTTCGGTCTTTGGTGCAAGAGGCCGAGCGACTGTTCGACCCGCCATTTCTTGGTGAGCTCGAAGGACGCGGCGAGCCGAGGATCGACGCCGTAAGCGGTGATGCCCTGCGAGCGATAGACGTCGAAGCGCACCCCGGGCGAGACCAAGATCCGGCGCGTCGCGGCGAGCTCGGCGCCGACGTAAGCGCCTGTCACGCCCTCGGTCCGCTCCGGGAACAGCGCGGAGTAATCCGGGTAGCTGAGCAGCAACGGGTTGGTCTCGAGCCCGTAGCGGTCGATGCGCGCATCGGCGCCCGCGCGCAGCAACACCGCGTCGGACACGCGGCTCGAGAGCTCGACGCGCAAGCGCATGGCGCGATCGAGCACGACGCTCGAATCCTCCACCGCACCGCCGGCTCGGTCGTAGCTGCCGGTCAGCCCGATGCGCAGGTTGCTCTGACGCGGAAGCTCGTGATCCCAGCGCAGGTCCAGTCGATGAAACTCCACCTCGCCGCCGCTGGTTTCGGCGTCGGTCGGAGGCTTGAAAAAGTCGTAGGCGCCGAAGCTCAACACGCTCGCGGTGTCGTGCGGCCCGAGCGCGTAGCTGACCTCGCCCTGGTAGTCCCAATAGTCGAGCTTGGCGTCGCTCAGCGCAGACAACACCAGGCCCGCGTACGAGTAGCGCCCCGCGACGCGCGCGCCGGTCTTGGAGCAAGCCGAGCGCCCGTTGCACTCGGGGTCGAGCGGCGACTCGATCAGCGCGCCCGCGTCGATCGCGCGCAGCGTCGCCTGCCCGGTGCGACGGCCGCGGAACGGGCGGCGCTTCACCGCCACGACCGGACCGGCGAAGCGCCCGTATTGGACGGGGGCCGCGCCGGGATAGAACTCGACCTCGTCGATCAGCTCCGGGTGCAGCACCGAGGGCCCGAAGAACGCGTGATAGAGCACCGGAATGTCGACGCCATCGACGAAGAACCCGACGTTCGCCGGCGGCGCACCCCGGATGAAGAACGCCGGCAGCCCGGAGACGATCGGCACGACGCCCGGCTGAGCCTCGATCGCGCGCAGCGGATCGCCGAAGCTCCCGGGCAGCTCGCGCGCTTCCTCGCGCGTCACCGTCACCGAGCCCGGGGGGGCGCGCTCACCCTCGATCAAGATCCCGACCGCCTCCCGCGGTGTCGACGGCGACCCTGGGCGAGCTCGTTCGCCGGGAGGCGAGGCTGGCTCGGGCGGCGGCGGGGGCGGCGCGGCGGCCTCCGGGGGAGTGAAGCGGATCGTGTAGCGGATCCGCGCCGCGACGTGCTTGCCGCGCCGGGAAGCGGGCCGGAAGCGCCAGCTCTGGACCGCGACGAGCGCAGCGGCCGAAAATTTCGAGTCTCCGTCGATCGCGCGAGCCGAACGCACCGCGCCCTGGTCGTCGAGGGTAAGCTCGAGTGTCACACTCGCGCTACCGCTCTCTCCTTCGGGATACTCGATGGGGGTTGCGATCGGGCTCGGAGGAATCAGAACGTCTTCTTCAACGCGATCCTCGGCAGCAGCCGCCGGCTCTTGGGCGCCGACGCTGGCCGTCGCCAGGCAGCCGACCATCCCCACGCTACAGAGCACACGCCGCGACAGCACCTGAACGTCGATCCTTATCATGAACCACGCGCGCGGTTCGGCGATCATCGTCCCTGCACTTTTTGGTCTGGCCTGTCTCGCGGCAGGCTGTGACATCGTGCAGGGCTTTCAGGACGCGGGGGATGCGCTATTCCCCGAGGAGCGGACGCACCTCAACGCGCCCGGGCTCAGGCTCGTCAGCGGAAACTACCGCGACCTGCGCTTCGCCAGCGGCGACGACCTGTACCTGCTCGCGCGTAACCCGGACGCGGCGGATCGCAACCTGTACGCGATGAAGTACAGCAAGCCGCGGCCCTGCGCGATCCCCCGGGTCGAGTGGTTCGCGACGAC
>JALYWZ010001031.1 GCA_030852505.1 Myxococcota bacterium
CGCTCGGAGTGCGCGCGCGCCGCGGCCCGTTCGAGCTGTCCGCGCTCACGCTGCGCGAGGAGACGCGCGTGGTCGGCTTCGAGGACGCTCAGGACCGCCTCGCGCTGATGCTCGAGGACCCAGCGCTCGGCGAGGGTTACCAGCCGATGCGCTTCATCGGCGACGGCAAGGACGGCTTCGCGGCGCTGCTGTTGCCGGGTGAGCGCCTGGTTGCCACGCGACAGGCGCTGGCCGCGGGCCGGCGCTGGTTCTTGCGTTTCGCGCGTCCGAACGGCACAGGGCCGCTGCGTTGCGGCTTGCTGGACGCGGACGGCGCCGTGGTCGTCGAAGCGGACTGCAGCTCCGGCGCTGCCATTCTGGACGATCGCGAAGGCAGCGCGGCGCGCGGCGCCGTGTTCGTGGACAACCCGGCCTCGGGCGAGGCGAGCGCGCTCGACGACTGGCTCGTGATTTCCGACGCCGCGCCGGACGCCGACGGCGACGGCATCCCGGACTTCGTCGACGTCTGTCCCAACGATCCCCCGGAGCAGCTCACCGAGTCCGTGACGCATGCGCTCTGCCGTCCCGAGCCGTCGGCGATCCGTGTGAGTGTTCCCGAGTCGCGCTGCGGCGGGCTCGAGCTCAGCGGGCAGCTCGAGCTCGTGAACGGCCGCGCACCCGGCGCCGAGCCGATCGCGATCGACCCCCAGCAAGGCGAGGTCGAGCTACCGCTCGGGAGTCACCGGATCCGCTGGGTGTTCCGCGACGTGCTCGGCAACGAGCAGCGCGTCGTGAACCAGAACCTGCGCGTCGTGTTCGACCCGGCCGCCGGTTGTTGCCCCGACGGCGCAGCCATCGAGTCCCCGAGCAGCCCCTTGGTGGAGCCGAGCGAGGAACCCCGCTGCGCGAGCCTCGGCGCTCACGGCGACTTTCTCAGCGTGGCTTCCGGAGAGTCGTTCGTGAGCGGCGGCGTGGGCGAAGACTACCTCTTCTCGTCGGGCTCCGACGCGGTCCTGATCGGCGATGCGGGAGACGATTACCTTGGAGCGTCGAGCGGGATCGCCGCGCTTTACGGCGGCCCAGGCGCCGACACCTTGCACGCCGCCGGCACGCTGAGCGCGCGCCTCGTGGGCGGTAACGGCGCCGACACGCTGGTCGGCGGTGACGGACCGGACGAGCTGATCCCGGGCGCTGGAGCGCTGCTCGCCGCGGGCGCCGCGGGTGACGACGTGATCCGCTTCTACGACGCGTGCGAGCTGTCGAGCGAGCTCCTGATCGCGGGCGGCCCCGGCCGCGACACCGTGATCGCGCCGATCGCACGCAAAGACTTCGAACGGCTCGGCCACCGAGCGCTCGACGTGGAGCTCTGGGTCGTGGACGACACCAAGCGCTACCTGTCGTCCTGCTACCGTCCCTGAAACCGTATCAGCGCAGCGCGCGTGCGAACGGCTCGACCGCGCCGAACAGCGTGTTGGCGAGATCGGGATACTGCGCCGCCGCTACGCCCAGGAGCGGCAGGATGACCCAGGCGAACACGCGGAGCGCGAGCGCGCCGTCGAGCGTCATGTGACCGGCCTCGGTGCCGCTCAAGCGGCTGATCAGCGCGTTGCGGTCGAGCTCCACGTACACGAACAGACCGACCACGATGATCGAGCCGATGATCACCCACAGCGCCGTGATCAACAGCCGGTGCGGCTCGAACGGATAGCTCGAGATCGCCGCCAGAAGCAGCAGCCCGCAACACGTCAGCGTGTACATGAAGTTCTGGAACTGCCGCACGTGCCGCCGGATCAACAGCGCGACCACCGTGGCGACGTACGCCTCCACGGAGCGCAACCACTGGAACTCGGCCGGCGTGTAGCGCGCGGCTTCGGCGCCGAGCGCGTCTTCTCCCCGCTCGGCCGGGTCGATGTTGCCGAGCTCGGGGACCACGGCGGGTTCGTCGCCCTTTGGCTTCGGTCGCTCGAGGTGGCCTCCCCAGGCCCCGTAAAGCAGCCGCATCGCGTCGCGCGCGCTCTCGAGCACGGCCTGGCCGAGCGCCGCCTCGAACGCCGAGGCCGTGTAAGCATCGCTCAGCGTGGAGGCCGAGAGCGCCTCGCTCTTCGCGATCTGCAAGCTGGCGTTGCGCCGCGCGAGCTCCGAACGTTCATCGCTCGCGACCGCGCTGCTGCCGAGCGCCTTGCCCGTGCGCACTAGCTGGTCGAAGAGCTGCGCGCAGCCGCTCAAGCGCAACAGGTCCTGAGGTGCCCGCGACAGCTGATGGTGAAAGGAG
>JALYWZ010000305.1 GCA_030852505.1 Myxococcota bacterium
CGGTTCCACGGGCCGCGGCAGCGCCAACCAGACCGCGGCGGCCGCCATCACGACGGCCACTAGGCCGAGCTCAACACCGCGCAGGTGACGTCGCTGCATGTGGGCAAACTAGGGCAAGACCAGGGCGGAGTGGTCGGCAGGCCGCGAACGCTCGGATTCTACCCGACCAAACCCGGAGCGCGACGGCAGCGTGGCGGAAACGCTTGCGCGAAGTTGCTTCGGCCAAAAGGGCGGCGTACGAATGTCATTCGTGGTCGATAAGCGCTCGCACCCCAGAGTCTCGCTGGATGCCGCGGTGACCTGTGAGCTGCCGGACGGCACCCAGGTCGAAGGTCGCAGCAAGGACATCAGCATCGGGGGCATGTTCGTGATCACCGCGACCGGCGTCCCGTTCGGGACCAACCTCAAGGTCAAGATCCGCCTGCCGAGCGCCCGGCAGGACCTGCTGCTACCGGGGGTGGTGCGGTGGATGAACCCCGACGGTTTCGGGGTGCAATTTGGCCTGCTCGGCGCCCGCGACACCCACGCGATCAGCGAGCTGCTAAGAAGGTAGGGCGTCTCCGGCTGCCGCACCCCGCGGGCAGCGAGCGGTGAGACGACGAGCAGCTCGTGACATCCGTACCGACCGATCCCGATACCTTCTTCGACAGCTACGTGCGGCAGTCCCTGTCGCGAATCGAGGGGCGCCTGACAGGCGTGAGCTCCCCCGGCGCGGTGGTGTTCCGCATCGGCGAACGCGAGCCCGCCGCGCTACGCCTGACCCGCGGCGAGTTGTTGATTTCGCGCGAAACGCCGGCCGACACGCTGGTTCAGCTGACGCTCGCCGAAGCCGACTTCGAGCCGATCCTGGTGCGCGGCGCCGAGGCGCTCGAGGCCGCAGCGGAAACCGCGGACCGACAGCTCGCGGTCTTTCGCGCGCTGATGCTGGACTCCGAGCGCGCCGCCGGGATCCGCGCGGTGAAGGGCAGCTTGGCCGTCGAGCTGTCCGGGGAGCGCACGCACCGGCTGGTGCTCACGCCCGGCACCCAGGCTCCGAGCGCCGCGTCGGAGTGCACCGTGCGCTGCGCGTTGTCGGATTTTCTGGCGATGCAGCGCGGACAGTCGAACCCGTTCGAGCTGATGATGAACGGCAAGATCCAGATCAGCGGCGACGCTCAGATCGTGATGGTGCTGAGCTCGCTGTTCGTGTGAGCGCCCACCGCGGCGGAGCGCGGGCTCAGGGCGCGTTGGGCGGCGCCGGCAGCAGCGACCAGCGCAAGGCCTCGCCCATCTGACTCGAAATCTGCTGGGCGGTGAAGCGCTTCAGCGACATCAGATACACGCCCGGTTGCTTGTTGCGCGTGGAGAAGAAGCCGAGCAAGCGGCCGTCGCTGCTGCAAGCAGGCGAAGTGTTGGAGCCCTGGTTCTGCGTGAGGCGCGAGACACCGCGGCCGTCTTCCGCAGACGAGATCAGGTCCTGGCGATCGCCGCCGACGGCCACCGAATACACCACACGGACGCCGTCTTCGGTGTCGCAGAACGCGGGAGAAGCCGCGGTGAAGCCGGCCGGCGAGATCGGCTTGTCGTCCACGTAGATGCGCTGCGTGCCCTTCTTGGCATCGCCACCGACCCAGGCGAGCTTGCCGGAGGGGCTCCACACCGGATGGGTGGCAAGCTCCGTGGTCGACACGCGCTTCATGCCGCTGCCGTCGATGTTGCCGACGTAGATCGCGCTCTGGCTCGCGTTGCTGACGGCGAGCGCCATCTTGGTGTTGGTCTTGTCGAAGGCCACACCGTAGAGCGAGGTCTTGAACGGCAACGGCACCTGTTTGTGTTGCCCGCCGCTGAACTGGTAGAGCTGGTACGGCGCGTACTGCTTGCTCAAGAGGTAATACAGCGTGTGCGCCGGACCCCACGTCGGAGCGATCGCGTGGTCGGCCGGGTCCGATAGCGGCAACAGGCCGTTCCCGTCGGACTCCATCCGGAACACGCGCCGGTTCTTGCCCCAGCGCGCGGAGAACGTGAACTCGCTCGCGAAGCCGCCGGGGCGACCGGTGAGCGCGCCGAGCAGCGCGTCGGTCAGGCGATGGCCGCTGATGCGCGCCTCGTTCTTATTCACCACGAACTTCTTCTGATAAACGGGCTCTTTCCCGACGTTCAGGAAGTAGGCGATGCCGAGCACCTGGATCTTGCCGGGGGAGTCGGCGCGGGCCGCAACCTTGACGATCGCCTCCGCTCCGAGCTTCTTCCACGCCTCGAGATCGATCGGATCGTCGAAGCCGTACAGACCGGGCGGGGCCTTGCTGTCGTTGATCACCTCGAACATGCCCGTGAGCTCGAGGTCGCGGCGCACCACGCCGCGCACGATCACGTCTTCGAGATCCGGCGACAGCGACGGCAGCACCGCGATTTTCGGGAGCTTCTCGTGTTGGGTGCCCGTCACCACGAACTCGCCGAGCACGCTCTCGTCGGCGGGCGGCGCCGGCTGCGCGGAGGCAGCGAGGCTGGTCAACAGGCACACGAGCGAGAAGAGAAGCGGGGTCAGTCGCATTGCGCGGATCCTCCAGAGAAGCGCGGAGACACGGTCGAGCCGAGAATGTCGGGATACAACGGCGGAGGCGGGGGTAGCTCTTCCCCGACCACGCGGTCCATCGTGCTTTTCACTCGTTCGTCGAAGACGGGGTTACCGCTCGGACGCGTGATTGAATACCCGGTGATACGTCGGTCCCCGCCCACGGATACCGCGACGGACGACGAGAGCTTCTTCAGCTCCTCGCACGAGAGCGAATCGCTCGGGGACGGCGGGCGAAACCGCGCGTTGAACCAACCGAGGATCTTGGACAGGTAGGCGCTGACGGCGCGCGCCTTGAGCGGATCGGTCTCGGTGCCGTCCTTGTGGCCGTCGGCGGCGCCCTCTTCGTTCTCGTCGGGCTCGGGCTCGGCGTCGGGCTTGTCGAGCAAGGTCTGATCGACCTCTTTCGCGACTTCGGCATCGGGCGGCGGCGGTTCGGCGTCGGGCTTGGCGAGCGGGTTCTTCGGCGCGTCCTTTTCGGGCGGCTTCTTATCGGCCTTGGGCGTGGGTGCGGCCGCGGCCTCGAAGCGCTGCACGGGCGCCTGCTTCTTCCACATGTCCGGCAGCTTGGGCTTGAGCTTCTTCCCGCCCTTCTTCAAGAGCGGGAGATCGTCGAGCACGGGCTTCACGGAGATGGGCATCGCGGCGGGCGGCGGCGGCTCCTTGGCTTGAATGTGCGTCCCGCTCTTTCCCGCAAACACCATCAGCGCGAAGAAGGCGACGAGCGTCGCCAGCGAGAAGATCACACTGAGGAGTATCTCGTGCGGGCGGAATACACTCTCGGGCCGGGGCAGGCTGAGCGTCGCCATGTCACTTCGACGGCGCGGGCGCTCCTGGATTGGCGCCGGGTTTCGGGGTGGGCTCTTCGTCCACCTCTTCGACATCCGGTTGGACCAGAAGATTCAATGACTCGACGCCGCTGTTGCGCGCCGCAGCCACCACCTCGGCCACGATCCCGTAGTGCGCCAGCTTGTCCGCGCGGATGTACAGCTCGCGCTCGGTCTGAACGCGGATATTTTCCTTCAGCGCGTCGTCGACCCGGCCGGTCACGTCTTCTTCACCGAAGAGCACGCGCTCTTCCTTGGTGATGGTGATGAGCAGCCGCGAGTCCTTGACCGGCGTCTCCGCGGCCTTGACCTCGGGCAGGTCGATGCGCAGCCCGGTCGTGAGCAGCGGCGCCGTGACCATGAACACGACGAGCAGCACCAGCATCACGTCCACCAGCGGCGTGACGTTGATGTCGCGGAAACCACCGCGCCCACGGGTGCCGACTCGGAGTGCCATCGTCGAAAAGGCCGTTCCGCGTGCGGAACGCCTTACCTCCGCACGTGAGCGAGCGGCATGGCCGCGGGCTCGAGCTCGTCGCTCGCGAACGTGGCCACCCAGACCTCGGCGCTCGCGGTGAGCTCCTCGACCAGGTCACCGATGCGCTTGTCCACGTAGTTGTAGCCGACCGTCGCCGGGATCGCGGCCACCAACCCGAACGCCGTGGCGATCAGCGCCTCGCCGATCGCGGGCGCAACCACCGGCAGGGACGCGCTCTTCTCGAGGCCGATCCTCAAGAACGCATCCATGATGCCCCACACGGTTCCGAACAAGCCGACGAACGGCGCCGCCGAGGCGATGCTCGACAGCGTCGGCATCAGCACGGTCGCGCGCTGCTGCTCGGCCGTCAGCGCTTTTTTGGCCACGGCGAGCAGCAGCTCCCCGCTCGCAGGTTGGGCCTGCTGACGCCGCGCGAGCGCCAGCACGATCCGCGCACCCGGCGCGTTCGGATAGCGCTGGGCGAGCGTCGCCAGATCGACGGGCCGGGACAGCTTGTCCGCGGCCCGCTCGAACAGCTGCTCTTGCGAGCGCAAGCGCCGGAGCTGCGCGTACTTCAGAAACCAGATCAGCCAGACCAGCGCCGCGGCCACGACCAGAATCACCAGCACGACCAGCACGACCCCGGAGGAGCCGAGCATCAAGCTGACGGGATCGAGCGCTTTGTGGTCGCCCGCGGGAGGCTTCAGGTTCTGCATCCGCGCGGCTCAGTCCCCGAGCAGGATGTCGACGCGGCGATCCCGATTCCAGGTCGACTCGTCGGTGCCGGTCGCGTCGTCCTCACCCCGAGAGGTGGTGGCGATCTTCGCACTGTCGAGACCCTGGCTCGAGATGCCGGCCTTCACGTTGTCGGCGCGCCGCTGGCCGAGCACTCGGTTGTACTCCTCGTCGCCACGCGGATCCGCATGGCCGACCAGGCGCATCTGACGTCCCTTCAACGGACCGTTCGAGAAGCAGTCCGCCAGCTTCTTCAACACCGCGCGATCGGGTTCGCGCACGTTCGCCGAATCGTAGGCGAAGAACGCTTCGGCGTCGGTGATGCCGCACGCCTTCTTGATGTCTTCGGCGATGTTGATGTTCGAGACGCGCGGATCGTCGCCCGGCTTTTCGCTAGGAGGCGGCTCCGGCTGAAGGGGGGCAGGAGGCGGCGCGCTCGGCGGGGGAAGCGGATCCGAACCGCAAGCGCCGAGCACGACGCAGGATGCGAATAACGCCAACGCCGTCGATTTCATGCTGATCTCCTTAGCCATTTGAAGGGATTCCACGGGGAAACACAGCCCCGCGGGCCTCTATAACACACACCTCGCGGCGCGGGACCGGGCATTGCTCCCGCGAACACTCACGAATACGCGGGCATTCCCGGGAGAATTTTCATGCGCCGCTCGTCGAGCATGCAAAACGTCTACGTTCGGCGGAGCTTTTTCTTTCACTCGGGCGCCGTGTGTCGCTTTGAGCCACCGAGCCCGCCGTATGCAGCCGCTACCTCATCACTCCCAGATAGGCCAATAGGCCGAGGGTCGCGACCAGAAAAAGCGCGATCATCGCGTAGCTCCCGACGTGGCTGGTCGGAGGCCTCGATTTTTGGCGCGAGACTTCGAGCTCGGCCATGGCCAGCATGGCGACCGCATCCAGCTTCTTCTTGGCGACGCTCGAGCGCGAGTGATCACCCACCATGCCGCGGTAGCGCACCGCGGCCTCGACCAGGCGTTCACCGCGCCGGCAATAGTCGAGGAACGCGGCGTGCGCGTGCTCGTCGTCCCAGTGATCGACGACCTTCTTCCACAGCGCCTCGAGCGTCGGATCGGCGGAGCCGCTCACATCGGCCTCGGCGCTTCAGAGCCGCAGCTCTTTGGTGAGGCGCGAGGTGATCGCGAAGTATTCCTTCCGCGAGTACGGCTGGTTCAAGATGTGAAAGTCTTTGTTGCTGAGCCCGACGCAGCCGAAGCAGTACGTGCAGCCGACGAGCCCCACGCAGCGCACCACGTACGAGCTCGAAGAGCAGCCCTCGCTGTCCACACAGTGCTGGCAGTTCGTGAGCGCCTTGCTGCCACGGCAGTGCGCGGAGTCCGTGCAGCCCTGGCAGCGCACGCAGTAATGGCAGCGCAAGAGCCGCTCCGAGTCCTTGCAAAATGTCGACTCGCTGCAGCCGGTGCAGCGCTCGCACTCGACGCAAGCCGTGTTCCCGCGATTGCGGCCGAAGTCCGAAACCAGCTCGCGGTACTTGGCCTCGAACGTTCGCGCATCCAGTGCTTCGCCCACGCCGGCACTATTTCATCCGGCGCGGTAAGCGGGCAAGCTCATACACCCCGATGCCGAAGCCCGCGCTCCATCTCGCTCCCGGGCACGCGCCCAGGCTGCTCCGCGCGCGCGCCTGCCGGGCGCTCTTCGC
>JALYWZ010001032.1 GCA_030852505.1 Myxococcota bacterium
GGTCCGGCCAGGCCGCCGCCGCGGGACCGACGAGCTCGACGAGCCAGCGGGCACGCTCGATGCCCTCGAGGTTCCCGAGCACGCGCGGGGGATGGCGGAGCTCCGACCCACGCAGCGCCTCCAGCGCTCGGAGCAGCGCGAGGTGTTCGTCGAGCCAGCGCGCGGGCTGTCCGTCAACCGCGAGCGCCACCTCGGAGCTCGTCGCTGCGAGCGACAGCTCGCGCCGCCTCGTTGACAGGTAAGTCTGCCGGACGCGACTCCGTCTGCGCGCGAGGGCGGTCTCGAACGGCTCGCTCTCGCCGAGCCACTCGAGCGCGCGTCCGACCACCCACTCGGCGTCGGGTCGCGCTGCCGGAGCAGGCGAGGTGAGCGCGGCGATCATCCGCCGAAACCGAGATTCCGCGGTAAAGTCGGCAGTTTTTCCGGCGGGCTGCGTTGGGTCGAGCTCGCTCACCTCCGACAACGTCACGCCTAGCGCATACAGATCGCGCAGCCGCGCGTCGCCTCGGCCTTGCCCTTCGAGCGCTTCGGGCGCGAGGTACCGCCGCGTGCCGCCGCTGGCGCGCGCGACGCTCGCGGCGCCGGCGAGTCCGAAGTCCACGAGCCGAGCCGAGAGGCTGTCCGGCTCGAACAAGATGTTCGCGGGCTTCACGTCGCCGTGGGCCACGCCGGCGCCGTGCACGTCCGACAGCGCGCGGCCGACGTCGCGCGCGATCACCAGCGCCCGCCGCAAGCGCAGCTCCGGATCGGGCTCGGGCGGGAACGTGTCGAGCGCGGCGCCTTCGCGGTGCTCGAGCACGAGGTACGCAGTGCCGCCTTCGAAGAGCCGTGATCCCGCGGCGCTGTCGAGCGCGAGCGCGGAGTGGAGTCGGCCCACGCCGAGCAAGCGCGAGCAAAAGCTCGAGTCGATGCCGAGCAAGCGCTCCCCTTCGTCGATCAGGTTCGGCAGCGCGCCGCGATCGCGCGCGAACTTCACGACGAAGGCGCGCCCGTCCGCTGCGCGGACGAGCCAGACCTCCCCGATCGCGCCCCGCCCGAGGACTCGCTCCAGCGTCGCCCGGGCCCCGACGACTGCCAACTCAGTTGACATGTCTTACGACCCCGCGCATCGGCAGAAATTAAGGCTCCAGAGGTGCCAGACGTCAACTGGGTTGTTGATCATTGGGCTTGAAATGTTCCAGTGACGCCGCGCGTCGAACAGCGCCTCGCTTGCGGCGCGCTCGAACTCTGAGTGGAGGCGTGCGGCGGATCCGGCTCACGGACAGCGCGCGCCGTCGTCGATGAAGCGGAGCAAGGCGCGGAGCGACGCGCAGTCGAGACGAGGCGCTTCGGAATACTCGGGCGGCATCGCGCTGCCGCGCACGAACCAATCGCGCAGCCGTTCGCGCTCGAGCTCGGGCCAGGCTTCACACGCCTCGGCGCCCGGTTGATCGGCGAGCTCGGCACAGTCGGCAGAGCGGCAAGGCTCGAAGCGGGCGCTGCCGGACAGCAGCTTGTAGACGAGGTAGCTGCCCGCGGCTTTGCCGGGCTCGATCACCGGCATGGCCGTGCCGAAGCGCGGCGGGTGGAGGGAGGGAACGCCGCTGTCGTTTCCGGTTTCGGTCTGGCGCGCGACGCGCTGGATCGCCGTCGCCCGCAACCCCTCGGGAGAATTCAGGGTCAACCCCATGGCTGGTCGGTCCGGGCCGTGGCAGTCGCCGCAGTGCCGATCGAGCAGCGCGGCGATCCGGGCGCAGCTCGGCACGGGCGCTTCCAGCACCTCTTCTTCCGGTGCCGCGCCCTCGTCCTGCGTGAGGAAGCTGAACTCCAGCGGCACGGCCCCGCGCGCGACCTCGGCGCCGTCGTATGCCCGAGGAGTGAAGCCTTCCGCGGGATCCGCGAGCTCGACGCGATACAGCGTGCGCGGGCGCAGCCTCGGCCCGAGCTCGTAGGACAGGGTTCGGTCGAGGACGTCGTAACGCGCCGACGTGATCCGCACTCCGGCCCGGCCGGTGTGTACCCAGACCTCCCCGAAGCGCTCGGGCTCCGGCCACAGAGGGCGGTCGTAGCGCACGACGATCCGCGGGCGCCGCGAGACCCCGCAGTCCGGATCGGAATCGGCGCAGCGCGTGCCGTCGCCGTCGGCCGGGCGGGTTTCGACGACGTGGACCTGTGGCGGCTCGAAGTCCGCACGCGGCCCCACGTCACAACCGGCTGTCGCTGTCACCGCCCAGACAGCTCGGACCGCGCGAGCTGCCCACAGTGTGGTCC
>JALYWZ010000306.1:0-5813 GCA_030852505.1 Myxococcota bacterium
GCTGCGTGCAGGCTGCTCATGGCACCTTGCAAGTTGACCGCGCCCAACACGATCAGCATCACGGCCACGGAGAACTCCATGCCCAGGCCGACGCGCGGAGGGATCACCAGGCCGAACAAGACGATCGCGCTGCCCACGGCCAGCACCGTGAGGGAATGGCCGAGACCCCAGGACACGCCGATCAACAACGCCGAACGCGGGGAGCGCTCGCGAGTGGTGATCGCGCCTACCGCCACCACGTGATCGGCGTCCGTCGCATGGCGAAGGCCGAGCACGAAGCCGAGGAGCAGCATCGAAAGCAGCGTCTGCATCGACGCTCGCTGCGTAGCACGGATCGCAGTGCGCGTGTTACGCGAGCGAGCGGAGCTTCCCAGGCGACGTCCGGGATTCGGCTGTCACCGCAAACTCTTGTGTTGCCCGCGGAAACGGGTCATAGCCCGGGCCGGAGCGATCCCGTGTCGAAGGCCCAACCCCCGAAATCCGCCATCTCCCCCACCCGCGCCGAAGACTACGCCGAGTGGTACCAGCAAGTCGTCCGCGCCGCCGATCTGGCGGAGACCTCACCCGTCCGCGGCTGCATGGTGATCAAGCCGTGGGGCTACGCGATCTGGGAAAACATCCAGCGCGTGCTCGACGGCATGTTCAAGGCCACCGGCCATAAGAACGCCTACTTCCCGCTGTTCATCCCCAAGTCCTTCCTCGAAAAAGAGGCGGAGCACGTCGAAGGGTTCGCGAAAGAGTGCGCCGTGGTCACCCACCACCGGCTGGTCGCGGGCAAGAACGGCGGGCTGGTGCCGGATCCCGAGGCGGAGCTCGAAGAGCCGCTGATCGTGCGACCCACGTCCGAAACAATCATCGGTGCTGCGTTCGCGCAGTGGGTGCAGAGCTATCGCGATCTGCCGCTGCTCATCAACCAGTGGGCCAACGTCGTGCGCTGGGAGCTGCGCACGCGGCTGTTCCTGCGCACCGCGGAGTTCCTCTGGCAGGAAGGGCACACCGTCCACGCCACGGCGGACGACGCGCGCGAGGAGACGCTGCGGATGCTCGGCGTGTATTCGACGTTTGCCGAACAGTACCTGGCGATGCCCGTGATCCGCGGACCCAAGACCGCGAGCGAGCGCTTCCCCGGCGCCGTGGATACGTACAGCATCGAGGCGCTGATGCAGGACCGCAAGGCGCTGCAAGCCGGCACCTCGCATTTCCTCGGTCAGAACTTCTCGAAGGCGAGCGGGATCCGCTTCCTCGATGCGGCCGGCCAGCAACAGCTCGCCTGGACCACGTCCTGGGGCGTCTCGACTCGGCTCGTCGGCGGACTGATCATGACCCACTCGGACGACGACGGCCTGGTGCTGCCGCCGCGGCTCGCGCCCGCGCACGCCGTCATCTGGCCGGTGTTCCGCGGCGACGACACGCGCGCGCCGATCCTCGAGGCCATCGAAAAGCTCGCACACGCGATGCGCGCCGAGCGCTTCGGTGATCGCGCCGTGGAGGTCGAGACCGATCTCCGCGATATCAGCGGTGGCGACAAGCAGTGGGAGTGGATCAAGAAGGGCATCCCGCTGCGGATCGAGATCGGACCGCGCGACCTGGCCTCGGGCTCGGCGATGGTGATGCGCCGCGACCGCGGGCCGAAAGAGAAAGAGAGCATCCCGTTCGCGGAGCTGCCGAAGCGCATCCCGGAGCTGCTCGAGAGCATGCAGCGCGGCCTGTTCGAGAAGGCCCTGAAGTTCCGCGACGAGCAAACCCACGCCATCGACGACCGGCAGAGCTTCGATCGCTTCTTCACGCCGAAGAGCGCGGACAAGCCCGAGATCCACGGCGGGCTCGCGCTCTCGCACTGGTGCGGCCGTGCCGAGTGCGAGACGGCGATCAAGGACGCGCTGAAGGTGACGGTGCGCTGCATCCCGCTCCACGGCATCGACGGCGCCAAGGCCGCCGAGCGCCTGAAGGAGCCGGGTGCCTGCATCGTGTGCCGCGAACCGAGCCAGGAACGCGTCGTGTTCGCCAAGAGCTACTAGGGAACGTGCGAGTCCACGCGCTCGCCGCCTTCCTGCTTGGCTGCAACGTCGAGGCACTGGGCGGAGATACCGGCGGAGTACCGCGCGGTGACGGCGGTGCCTGCCCGGACGGCGCCGTCGTCGTGCTCTCCGACTACGGGTCCTCGCAGGTCGCGCTCATCAGCGTCGAAGGCGTCACGCTCTCCGAGTCGTTCGTCTCGACCGCGTCGCGGCACACCGACGGGCTCGCCTTCGCGCTGTCCGGCGACACGATCGTGCCCGGCCTGCGCCCGCCCTCCGGTCGTGTGGTGTTGATCGACCGCTTCGGCACCAACGTGCTCACCTGGCTCGATCCGACGACGGCCGAGGTGCTCGCTCAATTGCCGGTCGGCACGGGCTTCGAATCGAACCCTCAGGATTACATCGAGATAGACGCGACTCGAGCTTACGTCTCGCGCCTCGGGCACAACTTGCTCGCAGGCATCGAGCCGTTCGACGAAGGCAGCGACCTCTTGATCGTCGACACGCGAAAGCCGGCGATTCTCGGCAGGATCCCGATGCCGTCGGGCTCGGACGTGCCAGCGCGCCCCACCGGCTTCGAGCGGCTCGGGCCGAGCGAAATCGTCGTGACGCTGACGCGCCTCGAGCTCGGTTTTCAGCGCGGCGAAGACTCGATGCTGGTCGGCGTGGACACGACCACCGACACCCCGAGCTTCGAGCTCCTGCTCGAAGGCGCCAAGAACTGCGGCTCGGCGCGGCGCTCACCGAGCGGAGCGCTGCTCGCGATCGCGTGCAGTGGCCTCGTCACCAAAGACGGCGAGAGCCAGGGGCTCGAGTCGAGCGGCGTGTTGCTGTTCGACGCGGGCGAACGGCCGCCGCGCTTGCTCGAGCGCTTCGGCGCCGACAGCTTCGGCGGGGAGCCCGTGCAGTACGAGTTCGCGTTCGCGAGCGAGGCTTTTTTGCTGTTGAAGACGCAGACGCCCGTGGGCGGAACCACACGCAACCGACTGCTTTCGCTGGAGCTCGCGAGCGGGCGCGTCGAAACCCTCGTCGAATCGGGCGCTGGCGGGGATGGCCTGACGCTCGGCACCGTGGCGTGTGACCCCGGCTGCTCGAACTATTGCCTGGTCGCCGACGCCGCCGCGGGCGTCTTGCAGCGGCTCAAGCTGCGAGACGACGGCGCACCCGAATACCTCGACCGGGTCACGGTCGAGGAGCGCATCGGGCTGGCACCGCGGCGGATCGCTTATCGCTGAGCTCGAACGTCAGTCGTGGAGCTGCTCGGCGAGGTAGCGCTCCCGACCGATGTCCTTGACCAGGTAGAGCTGCGCCTCGAGCCACTCGATCGCGTTCTCCTCCTCGGAGAGGATCGACTCGATGAGCTCGCGGGTGCCGGCGTCGTTCTTTGCGAGGCACAGCGTGATCGCCGCGTTCAGCCGGGCCACCGCCTCGACCTCGAGCTCGAGGTCCAGCCGGTGCATCTCGATCGGCTCTTCACCGACGCGCACGGGGCTCAGGCGCTGCATGTTGGGCACGCCGTCGAAGTAGAGGATGCGCTCGATCACGCGATCGGCGTGCTTCATCTCTTCGATCGACTCCTCGCGCTTCTTCTTGGCGAGCCGCTCGTAGCCCCAGTTCTCGAGCATCCGGAAATGGATGAAGTACTGGTTGATCGCCGTCAGCTCGCTGGTGAGGATCTGGTTCAGGGCGTCGATGATTTCAGGGTCTCCGCGCATGACGGGCTCCTATTGCTCGAGGTGGTAAGCGGTTGGGTGTCGGGGGGGACCGGGCCGCGCGGGCCAGGGCCCGGGCGTGGTTCCCTCGGCCTCTGGGTGGCGCTTCGCGGGCGCCGGGGCTCTCCCCGAGGGCAATAGCATCCCGGAACAATACACCGAGAGCAGCTCGTGGCAGGCGCGGTTCGACGCCGACTCCGGAGACGGAAGATCGCAAGTTTTCAGGGAGATTTCGAAGACCGGCCACCCGGCCCCGAGCCCAGGCGCCCGCGCGTCTGGCGGATGATATTGACTATCAATTGCAGCAAGCTACGGTTTCCCCAGTCCTCCGATGCTCGTCTGTCACTGCAACCGCGTGTGTGATCGAACCGTTCGGCAATGCATTCGAGAAGGGGCGGAGAGCGCTGACCAGGTCGCGCTCCGGTGTCGCGCGGGTTCCACCTGCGGCGGCTGCCGGCCGCTCGTGGAGCAGCTGATCCGCCTCGAGCAGCGCGAAGCCCGGATCGAGCCCGAGCTCGAAGCCACGGGCACGTGATGAACGCGCGGCTGTAGGTCCATGTAATTCCTGCAGCAGCACGAATTTCGGCCTTTCCATTCGCGAACGGGTCGGGCAGCCTTGCCGGGCATGGGACAACGCAACGTCGCCTCGGCGCAGCTGTCGGACCCGAGCCAGAGCACCGAGCAGTCGTGCGGGGACTTCCAGCCGGAATCGCGGCGACGAGCCAGGCCGATGCGAGCGCGCAGCATTCGCGTGGCGCGGGCCACGCAGAAGGAGCGCGACCGGGCCGTCCGGCGGGCCCTCGAGCTCGAGCGGGAGTTCGAGCGCCCCGAGACGCGCAGCGAGTGCCTGAACGGCCCGAGGCCCTGCCCGTTCGTGTCCTGCAAGCACCACCTGTATCTCGACGTCTCGCCCACCACCGGCACGATCAAGTTGAACTTCCCCGAGCTCGAGGTCTGGGAGCTCGCCGAATCCTGCGCGCTCGACGTCGCGGAACAGGGCGCGCAGCCGGTGGAGCGCACCAGCTCGCTGATGAACGTGACGCGCGAACGCATCCGCCAGATCGAGTCGCTCGCGCTCGGACGCTTGGCGACGTTGCGCGACGTGCGCGCGCTCCGCGACTTGCCGGAGCCCCCGCCCCGGCGCCCGCGCTAGCTCAGGAGTACAGCGCGTACGCGAGCGCGAGCTGGGCCGGCTCGGCGATGTACGGGAAGATCCGCCAGCTGATGAGCAGTCCGAGCAGCTGGTACATCGGGTTGCTGCGCATCACGTCGTAGAAGCGACGGATCGCGGAGGGGCCGAAGCCCTCGACGACCGCAGCGCCGTCGAGCGGCGGCAGCGGTATCAAGTTGTAGAGGCCGAGGATCACGTTCAAACGCAGCATCGCGCTCAGCCCGAGCGCCACGGCGCCGAGCGCCGAGTTGAACTCGTAGCCCTCGGGAAGCGTCACCAGGCCGACCTCCGTTCCGGGGCCTCCCAGTTGAAACACGCCGGCGCTGGCGAGACCGCGGATGGCGAGCAGCGCCAGGCCAGCGAGCAAGAAGTTCGCCCCCGGGCCGGCGAGAGACATCACCGCGTGTCGCTTGGGATGTCGCGCGCCCCAGTGCGGATCGTAGGGCACCGAGGCCCAGCCCATCATCCATCCGAACTGGAGGAAGGTCAGCACCGGGACGATCACCATGCCGAGCGGTTCGCGACGGATGTGCGGGAACGGGTCGAGGGTGACGTGCCCGAGGGCGTAGGCCGTGTCGTCGCCACCGCGACGGGCCACCCAGGCGTGCGCGGCCTCGTGACAGGTCGTGCTGAAAACGAAGACCAGGTACCAGACCAGAAACTCGGCAACGGTTTGCATCGGGGGTCTTCGGCTCGCTCGGGACGCTTCGGCGGCTTGGAGTTAGCACCGAAGGCGCGCCGCTGAATCCCTCGCATCGCACGAATCGCGGCCTCGACGAAGCAAGCAGCGGCGTGATAGATGTCGAACGGCATTTCGGGTTGCGGACCGAGGCCTTTCCCAGTCTGATCCTCCGTCGAGCCGGCAGGCCGTGAGCAGCTGGATTCGGTTCAATTCGCGTCGCTCGAGGGCAC
>JALYWZ010000306.1:5823-6228 GCA_030852505.1 Myxococcota bacterium
AGGGCACCTCGGGCCGGAGGCGCCCGTTACGGGCGCCTGAGGCGGAGACAGCGCTGCATCGTCATCAATGATTGATGCATGATGCAGCGCCATGTACCCTGCCGGTGTGGGTTGGCTTCGCGACCTGATCCAGGCTGGGCAGTCTCAGGGCGACAGCCTTGGCTGGCTGGCGCGGACAGCGCTCGCCCAGGCCGAGTGGCCAGAGGAAGTGAAGATCCAGCCTCGGTCGCTGGCGGCCCTGCTCGGCAAGATCGATCGCGGGCAGGAGCTCGGCTGGCTGAGCGCGCGGGTGCCCGTGCAGATCGCCCTGGCCCGCTCGCTCGGCGTGAGCGTCGAGGCCGTGGCCCGCGGCCTCCGCAGCAATCAGCCTGCGCCGAGCGAGGCTCGGCTGCTGCGCTTGCGGGA
>JALYWZ010000307.1 GCA_030852505.1 Myxococcota bacterium
GCCGGGGCCCGCGAACACGCGAGCCCCGTGACGAACACCAGCGCGAGCGGCGGGACGAGCCTCACTTCTTGTCGTCGTCGGGCACGATCACGCCGGCCACGATCTTCGGGTTCATCAACTCGAAGTAGGCGTCGCGCGCTTGCTGACCGGCCGGGCCCTGCTCGTCGCGCAACGCGAGCAGCACGCCCTGCTCCTTCATGAACGCGAGCGTGCGGATCGCGCCCGAACGCTTGGCCTCGTCGTTACCCTTGGCCATGTCGTAGAGGCGCTTGCGCAGCACCACGCGCGTGAACGAGTGCGGACCGTTGTCGAACACCAGGTTGTCGAGCTGGCGCATCAGCATCACGCGCGCCCACTCTTGCGGGGTCTTGTTGATGCTGACGCGGCTGATGGCCTCGGCGTTGTCGACGTAGCGCGAGATCAGCCCGGCCTCGAGGTCCTCCGTGGACCAGTAGCCGAAGCTCCGGTACCAGAGGTCGCCGAGCTCATCGAGCGCGGCCTTGGGCTTGTTCGCGTACAGCGCCACGGTGCGCGCGGCGAGATCGGGCGAGCCTCCGAGGATCAACGCCAGGGCCGCGTCGTTCATCAGAGCCTCGTTGCCGAGCATCTCCGTCAGCTTGGCCTCGATCGCCTGGTCGAAGCCGCTCTTGGCGATGGCGCGTGCCACCTGGTGCCGCGTCTCGAGCGCCGACTGCTCGGTCATGAGCGAGATCAGCGCAGGGGCCGTGCCCGGAACCGGGCGCTGGATCAAGGTCTCGAGCAGACACGCGCGGCGGAACTGGTCGGTCTTCTCTGCGCCCGAGAACTCCTGGATCTTCTTGGCGATCTCGAGAAAATCCTCCGGCTCGGCTACCCACGCCAGGCCCGCGCAGGCGCTCATCCGGCTCTGCTCGTTGTTCTTGACGTCGAGGATGTAGTCCAGCATCGGCTTGAACGCCTTGTGGTCGCGCCACTCGGAGAAGCCGTCGGAGGCGCCGACGCCGATCGCGCGCAGCGACATACCGAGGATCGCGATGCCGCCCACCATCAGGCCGTCCATCGTCACGTCGTATTCCGGGGGCTTGGCGCGGAGCGCCCGCTCCATCGCGCCCCAGGTGGGCTTGTCCTTGACCCAGCCGGCGTAGCGCAGCGCGCTCTGCGCGATCACGAATTCCTCCGGCATCGGCGGCTGCTGGCCTTCCTTCGGCAGCGGCACGTCGGGGTTCGCCCACTTGCGCAGGGCGGCGATGTCCTTGGTCGATTCCATGGCGGCCAGCGCGCGCAGGCCGTTGGCGTGCGGCGAGGGCTGCTCGTGGATCCAGAAGATCACCGCGTCTTCGGCGGCGCTGGCGATTTCCTTGCGCTTGTCCGGGTGCATCACGGCAAGGTCCGCGATCATGCGGGCCGCGATCACGCGCTCGTTGTCGTCGCGCTTCAGCTCCATCTCCCAGTCGTGCTGGTCGCTGTAGATCTTGAGCGGATCCATGCGCAGGCGCGTGGCCAGCGTCGGCACCGCGCGCACGTCGCCGATCGCGGCCATGGCCACCGCCGCGCGCCACAGGAAGTGCACGTGGGGCTTGCTCTGGATGAACTTGTAGAGCGAGTCGCCGCCGCGCGGATCGTTCAGACCCTGACCGCCGTTCCGGTGGTCGTGGATCATGTCGAAGATCTGCTTGGTCTGGTACCAGGCGAGCTTCTCGTCGTCGGAGGCCGAGGCGATCGCGAGCACCAGGCCCTCGGTGCCGATGCCGTCACGCAGCGCTTCCAGGAACTTCTTGCGGCTGTCCTTGTCGGCCGTCTTGAGCGCGCCGATCAGCGGCGTGCGCGCGTTCGGGTCGACGATCTTGCCGAGGCCTGGTGCGGCCTGACGCGCGACCTCGGGATCCTTGTCCTGGACGAGCTTGATCAGCGTGTCCGTCCACTTCGGCTCTGCCTTCTCCGAGAGCACGGTCGCGACCAGCTGGCGCACCGCCGGGCTCTCGTCGTTGGCCATGCTGGCGAATTTGTCGAGGCTGACCATGGCCACGATTTTCGCCGGATCGAAGGCCGCGCCGCCGCCGAGCCGCTGCACCGACGACAGGTGGCCGATGCGGTACAGCGCCATCACGTCGTCGAAGGCGCGCGAGTCGCCGAGCGCGACCAGCGCCCAGGCGATCTGGGGTTTCGAGCCGGTGCCCGCCGTCTTCAGCCGGGTGAGCAGCGCGTCCTTCGCGCCGTCGGCCAGCGGATGGCCGTACTCGGCGAGCGCCGTCGCCGCCATGGCTTGCAGCGGCTCTTTCGGATGATTCAGCGCCGCCACGCACAGCGGAACGCCCGCCGGATCCTTGGCCCACGCGAGCTGCTTCAGCGCCTCGGCCTTGAGCTCGTCGCTCGATTCGCTCGCCGCCCACTCGCGCCACTTCGGCAGCTGCTCCGCCTTCGGCAGCACGAAGATGGCTTTCTTCTGCTCCTCCGCCTGCTCGACGGTCAGGACCTCGGCGTCCTTCTGCACGCCGATCAGCAGGAACCCGGCGGCGCCCGCGACGGCGAGCACGGCGACCAGGATCGCGATCGGCTTGAAGCGGCCCTTCTTGAAGTTGCCGTCGCCCGTGTCGTAGCCGCCGCCACCCGGCAAACCGCCGCCGAACGAGCTCGGGGGCACCGCGGGACCGTCGTCGTCCGGCGGCCACTTGGCGAGATCGACTTGCGGGAGATGCGGACGCGGGGCATGAGCCGGAGGCGAGTGCGGCAGATTCGGGTCGAGCATGGGTTCTTCGATCTCTCTTCTTGAACGTCGGCTGAAACGTCGGCGCGCGCCCGGCGGGCCGAGCGAACGATCATCGCGCGGCACCTTAACCCAGGCCCCGTGCGAGGGGGAGGGGCGCATCACGGCCCGATCCACGGCGCTCGCCTGCGACGCGTGGCGCAAACCTTCGAGTCGTGCCTAAAAGTTCGATTGAAGGTGCAGCGTGAGTAGCGGCCCGGAACCGGTTCTGGGACGGCCTGATGGCCGAAAAACAGCTGATTTGCTGCGCGACTACGGCCTCGGACGCAACGGACCCAAAGGCCCGCTGCTCGTGGCGCTGCTGGCCACGCTCCTCGCTACCGCTCTGTCTTATGCGCTGCCCGACTCGCAGGCTGCGACCGGAGTCGGACTGGTGTTTCTCGTCTTCACTTACGTCCTCGTCCTGCGCGACGCCGACGCCGCCACCGTCAGAGAGTCCGGCTTGTCGCTCGGCGGTCTATTCGAGCCCGAACCGCTGTCGGCGCTGCGGCTCGCGCGCTCGGCGGCGGGCGCCATCGCCTGGGCTCTCGCGTTCGCGGCGCTGTTGTTTCCGCCGTTCTGGCTCGGGTTCGTGCTGTGGCACGCGCCGGCCGGAACCTTCTCGCCGGTCTCGCCGCTTTCGATCGGCCGCGACGTGCTCGGCCAGATCTTCGGCGTCGCGTTCCCGGAAGAGGTGTTCTTTCGTGGCTACTTGCAGAGCGCCCTCGACCGAGCCTGGCCGCCGCGCCGGAAGCTGCTCGGAGCACCGCTCGGTCCGTCGCTCTTGGTCGCGAGCGCGATCTTTGCGCTCGGCCACCTCTCGACCGATCCGCACCCCGCGCGACTCGCTGTGTTCTTCCCTTCCCTCGTATTCGGCATCCTGCGCGCGCGCACCGGTGGTGTCGGCGCCTCGATCGCCTTCCACGCCCTGTGCAACCTCTTCGCCTCGTTCCTCGGACGAAGCTACGGGCTGTATTGAGTGGGCGCACCCAATGAAAAGAGCGCGCCTGCCGTCACGTGCATCCGCGGGGCAACCCAGAGCCCACGGACCGCAGCAGCAGCCGCGCCTCGCGCACCTCTGCTGGAAACGTCCGAACCGCACGCTCGCCCCCATGCCTCACCGCCCGATCCACAGTAACGATCCTGACTAGATCCGGGTCATCCCCAGTATCTGCTCCCACGACGCCCGGCGATTTGGGCTTCGATAGCTGCTAGCCCCAAGCTCCCCATGTCCCCACTCGGTCCCCTCCTCGACGCCCTGATCACCCGCGCGCTCCACGAAGATCTCGACGGAGGCGATCCGACGACGGAAGCCACCGCCTCCGAGGGCGCTCGCGCCGTGGGCAAGGCCTTTGCTCGTTCGCCAATGGTCGTGTGCGGCGTGGACGTGTTCGCACGCGTCTTTCATTTGGTCGATCCGGGCGTGCGCGTGGAAGCGCTGCAAGCGGACGGTGCGCGTGTGGCCGCGGGCGATGCGATCCTGCTCGTCGAGGGGTCGGCCCGCTCGCTGTTGATGGGCGAGCGCACGGCGCTCAATTTTCTGCAGCGCATGACCGGCATCGCCACGCTGTCGCGTCGCTTCGCCGCCCAGGTGCCGGACGGCTCCCCGCTGCGAGTCACCGATACGCGCAAGACCACGCCCGGCCTCCGCGCGCTCGAGCGCTACGCCGTGCGCACGGGCGGAGCGTTCAACCACCGAGACCAGCTCGGCTCCGCGATCCTGATCAAGGACAATCACATCGCGCTCGCCGGCGGCATCACGGCCGCCATCGAACGGGCGAAGCGCAGGGCTCCGCACACGAGCCGCATCGAAATCGAGGTCGAGTCGCTCGAGGCGCTCGACGAAGCGCTCACGGCGGGCGCCGAGGTGGTGATGCTCGACAACTTCACGGACGACCTGGTCGCCGAAGGGGTGCGGCGCGCCAAGGGCCGTGCGCTCGTCGAGGTCTCGGGCGGCGTCACGCTCGAGCGCATCCCGACGCTGGCTCGGCTCGGCGTGGATCTCGTGAGCGTCGGCGCGCTCACGCACTCGGCGGCCGCCGCGGACATCTCGCTCGAGCTCGAAGCGCTCGGCGCCCCATGAGCTCTAGCTTCGACGTCGAGCGCTTCGAGCGTTGGAGAGCGGAAATCGGCTGCGGCCTTGGCTCGCCGCTCACGGCGCTCGCCATCACCGGCTCGACCAACGACGACGCGCTGACGGCCGCTCGCGAAGGCGCAGCTCACGGAACGACATTTGTCGCAGACCATCAGACCAGCGGTCGCGGGCGCCGCGGCCGGAGTTGGATCGCCGAGCCGGGTGACGGGCTCCTGTTCTCGGTGTTGCTCCGCCCCGAGCTCGAACCGACGCGGCTCGGGCTGCTCCCGCTCACGCTCGGTCTGGCAGTGCGCGCGGCCGTCTCCGAGCTCCTGCCGCCCGCGCTCGCCGCTGAGACACGCGTGAAGTGGCCGAACGACGTGTGGGTCTCCGGCAGGAAGATCGCCGGAGTGCTGGCCGAGAGCCGGCTCGGAGGCAGCGGCGCCGTGGTCGTGGCGGGTGTCGGCATCAACCTCGAGACCCGCCGCTTTCCGCCGGAGCTCGAAGAACGAGCGACCTCGTTCGCTCGGCTCGGCGTCGCGGTCGAGCGCGAAGCGCTGCTGGCCCAAGCGCTGAGAGGTCTCGAAATGCGACTCGGGTGTCTGTCGCGCGCGGCGGACGAAATCGTATCGGAGCTCCGCGAGTACGACGGCTTGATCGGACGGCACGTACGCGTGGATGGCACGGACGGAATCGCGAGCGGGATCGACGCCGACGGCCGCCTGACATTGCAACTCTGCAACGGTGACATCACGCAAATCCACAGCGGGCACCTCGAGCTGTTGGACTGATCGGTCTGATCCGTCGCCTGCGCCCTGGCCGCTTTTGTGCGGAGGCTCCAAGTTGGTTGCAGTCAGCCGCACCTCGAGGCAAAGTCTCGGACCCTGGCCGGGGGTGGCCGGGTGAATCGACCATGTCTACAGAAGATACCGTCTCCCAAATCGCAAAAGCGCTCGGGGAAGTGGAAGAGATTCCCCTCACACAGATCGCGGGGGTCGTTCGCGTGCTCGGAGAAGACGGCGCGCAAGCGCTGCTCAAGGAGACGCTCGAGATCGAGGCCAAGGGCGGTCAGCTGCTCGCTGACGGCACCCGTCGCAGGAGCCCTGGCGGCGTCTTCTTTCAGCTCGCGCGCAAGCGCTTGCCGGTCGAAGAGCGGAAGGAAATCTTCCGCGAACGCAAGCCGGCGTCCGCGGAGGACTCCGCCTCTCCCGCTCCGCCCGCAGCCGAAGCTCAGAGCGCCGATCCGTCCCGCCTCACGCGGCGCCGTGTCGTCGAGGTGATCCCGGCGCGGCCGGCGACAGCCAAGGGCAAGGCCGGGTTCGTTCCGCCCGAGCTTCCGAGCGCCCTCACGCGCGCGCGTATCCGCCAGCAGGTCAACCAGGCCGTCGCGCCGCTGCCGATCGAGGAGCAGTATCACTTGCTGCTGGAT
>JALYWZ010001033.1 GCA_030852505.1 Myxococcota bacterium
GGCCTGCGGTTGGTAGGGCGGAGGCGCTGCGTAGCCGCCGGGTGCCGCTCCACCGTAGCCGGGTGGTTGTCCGCCGTAAGCGGGGGCGCCGCCATAAGGCGGATGAGCGCCCGGTGCCGGACCCGCGACGACGGGCGAGAGCCCCGCCTGGCCGCCGGTCGGGCGCTTCTTGCCGCCGCTCCGCACGATCACGACCACGAGCAGTGCGAGCACGACGAGGCCGAACGAGCCTCCGAGGATCCACAGCAAGGGCAGGGGCGCGGTGCTGCCCTTGAGCTGGATGATGGTGTCCGCCGTGACCCCGCTCGTGCGCTGGGCGCGGTTGTCGTAGAGCACGATCCGCACCACGGCCTGGTCGCCCGAGCCGTGCAGGATCGTGTCCTTGTCCGGGGCTTCGAAGCGAGCAAAGCCGTTGCCGGCCTCGAGCGTCTTGCCCTTCATGCCCATGGCGATCAGCTGCTGCTGCGTGCGCTTGGCCCGCTCGACGTCGTTGCCGCCGAGCGCCGTGGGCGGCTGTTGACCCGCGGGCAAGAAGTACACTTCTGCGCGGCTCGCGTCGCCGCCCCAGCAGAAGTCACCGAAGACCTTGAAGCTGCCGCCCGGGTGGACGGCGTTGGTCTTCGTCATGTCCGCCGTGTATTCGCGGTTCACGTCGAGCGGCCAGCTCGTCGGATCCATGCCGATTGGCACGTCCTTGAAGCTGTTGTCGCCGACGATCTGCGGCTTCACGTCGGTGAAGTTGAGCTTGAAGCTCTGGGTGATCGAGGGCGCGAGGCACGCCACGCGCCACTTCACGATGTGCATCTTCGCGAAGCGCTGGCGCACGGCGTTGACGATGCCGGGAGCGCGCCCGCCGCCGCCCTCTTGAACCACGCTGAAGAACCCGCCGAGCTCGGGGTTCGCGAGGTTCTGCATGAACTCCAGGCTGTTCAGCTTGAACTCCTGGTAGGTCGAGTGCGGGAAATAAAGGCTTACCACCGGCACCGGCGCCTTCGGCAGCGCCGTGTTGTCCTCGGGGAAACGGCCCTGAGACAGGTACTGCTGGAGCTGGAGCGCGCCCGGTCCGGTCGTCGCGGGGTCGGCGCCGCCGAAGCCGCTCGAGAGCAACACCAGCGACTGGTGCAGCGGGACCTTCACCTCTTCGCTGACGTTACCGAGCGCCTTGAAGCCGTCGGTGGCGGCGTTCTTGATGATCGTGAGCAGCGAGCGGTTGCGGCCCGTGGACGCATAGGTGTCGGCCAGGCTCTGCACGAAGGCCTGCGCGTTCTTGCTCTGCGCCGCCGGCAGCCAGCGCGAGTCCTTCACGACCTGACGATCGTTGAAGAACATCACGTTGACGATGTCGTTCGGGCCCATGCTCTGGATGAACTGCTGGGCGATGCGCTTGGCGTCGGCGAAGCCCTTGCCCATGCGCTTGTCGGCGTCGATCAGGATCAACCAGGCGGTGCCCACGCCCGGCTGCTGCTGGCTCTCGCCCCACGAGGCGTGCGACAGGTACTTGGCGGGGACGTCTTGCCCGTCCACGGTGACGGTGAACAAAGCGTTCGCCGCCGGGAAGGGGAACGGGGTGTAGAGCGCGAGCGGGCGTTCGAGCGCCTGGCTCATGCAATCCAGCTGGGCGTTGCCGCTCATCGCCGCGCAACTCGAGATCGCCTCGCTCAGCCGCTTGGTCTGCGAGATCTCGACCACGCTGGTGAGCACGGGGCTGTTGTTCTCGAGCGCCGCGCGCGGATCGATGCGCAGGATCCGCGCTTCGGGCGCGCCGAACGCGAGTCCCGTGAACAACGTCACGACCACGCCGAGCAGGGCGCGGAGCACGAAGGTGCCGAAGCCTCTCGAACCTCGGCGGACGAACACCTTGGAGAGTCCGCTCGTTGTCATGTTGCTTGCCTACTTCAAACGAGCTTGACGATCAGGCTGTAGCCACCGAACCGGATGGTTTCCCCTTCGTGGAGCTCGTACTTCCTACCGCGCTCGAGCTGGACGTCCCCGAGTTGCGTACCGTTGGTGCTGCCCGTGTCCTCGACCTTCAAGCGTCCCGGGCGGGCCGCAGCATAGATGATCGCGTGGCGCGACGAGGTAGTCGGATGATCGATCGGGATGTCGAGGCCGGGGGCCGAGTCCTTGCGCCCGACCACGTTCGGCCCCTGATACAGCGGCCAGAACTGTCCGAGCTCGTGCTCGAAGCTGACCAAAAAACCGGCGAGCACGCGCGGCGCGCTGGCGTCGATCGACTCCGGAT
>JALYWZ010001034.1 GCA_030852505.1 Myxococcota bacterium
CGATGATGGAGGTCTTCCGCAAGCTGCAAAAGGTCGCCGCCACCGACATCAGCGTGCTGATCACGGGCGAGACCGGTACGGGCAAGGAGCTGATCGCGCGCGAGCTGCACCGGCGCTCGAACCGCGCCGCGGGCCCGTGCGTTACCGTGAACTGCGGCGCCATCCCCGAGAACCTGATCGAGAGCGAGATGTTCGGTCACGTGAAGGGCGCGTTCACGGGAGCCATCGCCAGCCGCGCCGGCAAGTTCCAGCAAGCCGACGGCGGCACGCTGTTCCTGGACGAGGTGGGCGAGCTACCGCAGCAGCTCCAGGTGAAGCTCCTGCGCGCGCTGCAGGAGCGGGTGGTCTACCGCGTCGGCGACAACCGCCCCGAGAAGTGCGATATCCGGATCGTCGCCGCCACGAACCGCAACCTGGAAGAGATGATCAAGACCGGCGAGTTCCGGGAGGATCTCTACTACCGACTGAACGTCGTGAACCTGTGGCTCCCGCCGTTGCGCGAGCGCGGCGACGACGTGTTCATCATCGCCAAGGCGCTGCTCAGCAAGTACGCCGAAGAGCTCGGCAGCAACGTGCGCGGGTTCTCGCCCCAAGCGCTGACCGCGATCCGCAAGTATCACTGGCCCGGCAACATCCGGCAGCTCGAAAACCGCTTGAAGAAGGCGCTCGTGCTCTGCGATCGCACGCTGCTCGGCGCCGAGGATCTCGACCTCGGCGACACCGACCAGTCGGCGATCGTGCCGCTCGAAAAGGCCAAGGAAGATTTTCAGCGCCGCTACGTGCTCGAGGTGCTCGAGCGCAACAACGGCAACCGCACCCAGACCGCCCGCGACCTCGGCGTCGACCCTCGCACCGTGTTCCGCTACCTCGAGAAGGAGCACGGCACGGTGCCGGGCGGCGTCACCGCCGACAACGAGAGCTGAGTCACGTGGGCCGGCGCGTGCCGCCCCTGAGACTAGTGGAGCCCGCCGACGAGCCAGGCGAACGCGGGCACGAGCACTTCTTCCGGCGAGGCGCCGCCCGAGACCGCGGCCGTCGTGCCTTGTTCCCGCGCATCCAGGCGGAAGCCGTGGTCACCGAAGGCGAGCACCAGCGAGCGCGCCGGCTGCTTGCCGAGGAAATCCGCGACGGCCGTCGAGACCTCGTCCGCGAGCAAGTCGAGGCGCTCGGGCTCCGGTAGGCCGGGCTCCGAGAGCCGAGCCTCGATCAGGTCGAGCTTGAACAGATCGCGATGACCGGCTTTCACCCGCCGGGGTGTGGAGGCGCCGCGGCCGCGCGCCACGGGAACCTCGGACTCGACGACGCTGGTGAGCTCGGCGAGTCCGGGAGCGCCACGGCCGATCAGCTCGAGCTGCACTTCGGTGGTGCTCGGCAGCGCCGACCAGAGCAGTAGCCGTTCGGCGAGCGCGGCCTTGTGACCCATCAGCGCGCGCACGCGCTGCTCGACGCGCAGGCCGAGGTCGAAGCGCAGACCGTCGATCAACAGCAGCTGCACGGTACGCGCGCCGTGGAGCCGCGCGGTGCGGAGCGCGATGTCGGGAGCATCGAGCACCATGGCCGGGCGCTTGCCGCGCACGCGCAAAGCGTCGAATGCCTCGCGGTAGCTGTTCGCGAAGTTCTGCGACCAGATGCCGAGCGCGCGCTCCGCGGTGCTGTCGGCGATGCCCTCGCGAACCGCGCCGAGCAGCGGCACGTAGCTCGTGACGAACGTGCGCTCGATCACCGCCAGCGGTCGCGGACCTCGCGTGGCTTCCAGATCGCGGACCCAACCCGGCCACTCTTCCCGGGCGCGGGGAAAGAGCGGGGGCACGTCGAGCGTCGGCTGCTCGATGGCGGGCTCGTTGGCCGGAGCCGGAGCGGGCGGTGCAGGCTCGGCGGCCGCAGGCTCGGCGGGCGCAGGCTCTTCCTCGAGAGCCACCGGCGGGCGCTCGGTCACGTCCGAGGGCGCCGGGGTGGAGGCGCTCAAGGTCTCGAGCACGGCTTCCGCGAGCTCGCCGATCGACGAAGGTCGGTCCGCGACCACCTCGATCTTGGCGTCGATCAGGATCCCCGAAAACTCGGGGGCAGGCTCGGGCGTCTCCTCCGCCGGGGCCTGGAAGCTCAGCACGCCGTCGTGCTCGACCACGGCCGGGGGCGGCTCCGACAGCTCCATGGTCTTGGCGCTGCTCGCGACCTCGGGGGCGAGCGCCGGCGACGGCTCGGGAATTGCCGTGAGCGAGAGCCGCGCCGGCTCGCCGAGGAA
>JALYWZ010001035.1 GCA_030852505.1 Myxococcota bacterium
GACGCGGCGCGCTTCGGCCGCGCGCTCGATGCCGTGCGCGAGCTGCACGACGGCACGCTCGTGGTGGGAAGCGCCTCCGAGCCGCCGAGCGGCGCCGTTCCGTTCTCTGCGCTCTGCGCGAGCGGCGGCGAGGCGGCCGTGGACCGCGCTTTCGCCGCCGTGACGCCCGACACGATCGCGAAGTTCATGTTCACGTCGGGCTCCACCGGCGAGCCCAAGGCCGTGATCAACACCCAGCGCATGCTGTGCTCGAATCAGGCAGCGATCGCGCGCGTCTGGCCGTTCCTGAAGAAGCAGGCACCGGTTCTGGTCGACTGGCTGCCCTGGCACCACACCTTCGGCGGCAACCACAACTTCAACCTCGTGCTCAGCAACGGGGGCACGCTGTACATCGACGGAGGGCGCCCGCTGCCCGGTCAGTTCGAGCGAACGCTCCAGAACCTGCGCGAGGTCGCGCCCACCGTCTGCTTCAACGTACCGCGCTCCTACGATTTGCTGATCCAGGCGTTCCGTCGCGACGCCGCGCTGCGCGCTCGCTTCTTCAGCCGGCTCGAGCTGCTGTTCTATGCCGCGGCGGCGCTCTCGCAGGAGTCATGGCGCGCGCTCGAGCAGCTCGCGCTCGAAACCACCGGAAGAAAGCTGCCGCTGGTCTCGTCCTGGGGGCTGACCGAGACCGCGCCCGCAGCCACGAGCTGCCATTACCAAGCCGAGCGCTCGGGAGTGATCGGCTTGCCGATGCCGGGCTGCGAGCTGAAGCTCGTCCCCTCTTTCGGCAAGCTCGAAGCGCGCGTCCGCGGGCCGAACGTGACGCCCGGCTACTGGAAGCGAGCGGATCTCACCGACGCGCTGTTCGACGAGGAAGGCTTCCTGAAGACGGGCGACGCCGTGCGCCTCGTGGATCTCGCGGCCCCGGCGCGGGGGTTGCTGTTCGACGGCCGTCTCGGCGAGGACTTCAAGCTCAGCACCGCCACCTGGGTGCGGGTCGGAGCCCTGCGCCTCGCAGCCATCGCCGCGCTCGCGCCGCTGGCAGACGACGTCGTCGTCACCGGCCACGACCGCGACGAGATCGGATTTCTGATCTTCCCGAACCTCGAGGCTTGCCGGGAAGCCTGCGAGGCCAGCCGCGACGCCGCGCGCGAGGCGATCCTCGGAGACCCGCGGGTGCGCTCGCGGATCGCCGACGGCCTGTGCGCGTTGCAGGCACAGAGCGGCGGCAGCTCGTCGACGCACGCCACGCGCGCGCTCCTGCTCGATAGCTCCCCCTCACTCGACGCCGGCGAGATCACCGACAAGGGTTACATCAACCAACGCGTCGTGCTCGAGAAGCGGGCAGCACTGGTGACGCTCCTGTATCGCGATCCGCTCGATCCGCGCGTGATCACGCCCGCTCGGAGAACCTGAGCCATGTACGAATCTTCCGAAGCACACGCCATCACCGCCAAATACGACGACATCTGGCTCGTGGACGGAGTCCGCACGCCGTTCGCCGACTACGTGAGCGTGCTCGGCGACGTCTCCCCGACCGATCTCGGCATCTACGCGGCGCGCGCGGCCTTCGAGCGGAGCGGCGTGAGCGCGCGGGACGTCGGGCTCGTGATCGCCGGCAGCGTCGCGCAAGCGAGCTTCGACGCTTATTACCTGCCGCGCCACATCGGCCTCTACTCCGGCGTTCCGTTGGCCGTCCCGGCGCTGCTGGTCCATCGGCTGTGCGGCACGGGCTTCGAGACGATCCTGACCGCGGCCGATCAAATCACGCTCGGGAAGGCCAAGCTCGCGCTGTGCGTCGGGACCGAATCCATGACGCGGAACCCGGTGGCGGCGTACACGCACCGCGGCGGCTTCAAGATGGGCCAGCTCGAGTTCAAGGACTTCCTCTGGGAGGCGACGCTCGACACCGCCTCGAACACCCGGATGGGTGACACGGCCGAGAACCTCGCCAAGCGCTACGGCATCTCGCGTGAAGAGGTCGATCGCTTCGCCGCGCTGAGCTTTTCGCGGGCGCTCGAGGCCTGGGGCTCCGGCTATTTCGAGGGCGAGGTCGCGCCGGTCGTGAACCAGGCCTTCGAGGTGGAGGGCTACCAGCCGCGCAGCCTCAAGCTGCCGCGCAAGGTGGAGCGCTTCGAGCGCGACGAGCACGTGCGGCCGAGCCCGCTCGAGGTGCTGCAAAAGCTCCGCCCGGCGTTCGGCAAGGACGGCGTGCAAACCGGCGGCAACAGCTCCGCGATCGTCGACGGGGCGGCGG
>JALYWZ010001036.1 GCA_030852505.1 Myxococcota bacterium
TCTCTCGGTCGAGCTCGACGCGCTCCGGCGCGCTCAGCAGCTCTTGCACCGCGGGGAGGCGCGCTCAGCTCTCGCCGTGCTCGGCGAGCTCGAGCGTCTCGTGCCGGCGGGCGTGCTCGGCGAAGAGCGCGCTGCGACGCGCGCGCTCGCAGCCTGTGCCGCACTTGGACGAGCTCAGGCGCGTGTTGCGGAGTTCGTGGCACGGTATCCGAGCTCCGTACACGTCGAGCGCGTGCGCGCCGCTTGCGAGCCGGGCCCCCGAGGCTCGGAAAAATAGCCACACGGATCCGCTCGCGTCGCGTCATTAGTCGACCAGTACGGAGGAGCTGAGCGAGATGCTTCGAACGGTGATCGGCGGGCTGGTGTTGGTTTCGGGCGCGGCGCTCGCGTTCGGCTGCGACGACACGATGACGATCGGTGAGCGCGAGGCGGGCGGCAGCGGTGGAGAGGCCGGGGATGCGTTCGAAGTCGGCATGGTCGCCACGGGCGGCGTCAAGACGACCGGCGGAGCTCCCTCGACCGGCGGAGCCGTCGCTGCCGGTGGCGCGACGGACACCGGCGAAGAATTCATGGGGGAAGCCGGCCACGCTGGAGCGCCGGCGTCGCCGGAGGTGACGTGTGAAGGCACGGGCCAGCGGCTGTTCGCGAACGCCTTCGCCACGTGTTTACTGAGCGAGGACGGCACGCCCGTGTGTTGGGGCAGCCCTACGTGGACCGGGCAAACGCCGAACGAGCCGTTGGTGTCCGTCTCGATCGGGCAGGACGCCGCGTGCGGGCTCGCGCCGGATTGCCGCGTGATCTGCTGGGGCCCCGGGCCACAATCGGTGCCGCCGGCGGTGCTCTACGCGCGCCAGGTCGTGGTGACGGAGGACGTCTCGTGCGCGCTCGGCCTGGACCAGCGCGCCCAGTGTTGGGGGCAATCGTTCTCGGATGAGCGCTACGCGAGCTACGAGTTCAGCGCGTTGTTCCAGGGCGAAAGTGTCTGCGGCATCCTCGGAGCGAACGAGGCGGACGCGGGGGGCGCATTGTGTTGGGGCTCGCTGCCCGCGGCCCTGTCGCCACAGCCGGGCCCGTTCGTCGAGCTCGGCTCGGCCGACCACGCTTGCGGCCTACTCGAGAACGGCGAGCTGCGCTGTTGGGGAAACACCGCCTACGGAGCCACCGAGGCACCATCTGGCGAGTTCCAATCCGTGATCACTGGGGACAGCCACTTCAGTTGCGCACTCGATGCGGACGGTCACGCCACCTGCTGGGGCAGCATGTATTTCGAAGACGAAGATCCCGCGGTGCTCGAGGCACCCAGCGACGAATTCGCAGCCCTCGTCGCCGGCACCGCGCACGTCTGCGGTTTGACGACGGATGGCCAGGCCCGCTGCTGGGGTTACGGCGTCCGCTCCGACGAACGCGCCGACGTTCCCTATTTCGGCCAGGCCTCGCCGCCGGACGGAGAGTTCACGGAGCTCGCCGCCGGCTATTGGCACACCTGCGGCCTGCGCAGCGACGGCTCCGTCGAGTGCTGGGGCGCGGGCGAGCCCGCCGATCCCGTCAATGGGAACGGCGCTCACCAGGGCCAGAGCGATCCGCCCGAGCTCTGAGCTCGGTTCGTTAGTAGATCTCCACGTCGTCGAGGAAGATCGTGCCGGTCCAGGCCCCGTCGACTTCGAAATGAAAGCCGATGGTCGCCGCGGTGCCGGTGCTGCTGCCGAGCGGGTTCGTGTAGTACTCCGACGAGCTCCACCATCCCGCCGTGGTGACGGGGTTGAAGTCGAAGGTGCCTCCGCCGGAGCTGGTCGGGCTCGCCTCGCTCCACCAGCTGAAATAGTTGTAGCCGCCCTGGGAGGGGGCGGGCGGATCCATCCGGAAGTTCCAGCGAACGAACTTGTTGGAGAGATTGATCTTTCCGCCGTTCGCGCAGACTTTGACCGCGACGTCGACGTACCGGCGATCGCCGTTGTCCGGGTTGCTCCCGGCGTTGGTGTACGGGATCGCCAAAGAGCGGCTTCCCGTCGAGGCGAAGCGGTTGGACGAGGAGAGTGCCCCGTTCGAGCCGTTGCTCCCCGGCACGAGGAACCAGCCGTCGGTGGAACCGGAGACCTCGAAGCCCCAGTTCGTGCAGGTGGTCTGGTTCGAGGAGGGGGAGCACGACGCGGTGTATTCCGTCTTGGAGCACGCGTACTTGCACGTGCCGCCCTCGCACGATGGGGTCTGATTGGCGACGGTTGGGCAGACGGTCCCGCAGGT
>JALYWZ010001037.1 GCA_030852505.1 Myxococcota bacterium
TCAGCGGCACGATCGTGGTCAGCGCCGCCGGTCGAACACGCCGGATCCCGTTCCGGCTCGACGAAACGCGCAAGCCGGTGGGGCTCGTGAGCATCAAGACGCGCTCGCGTCTCGTGCCGATGTGAACCAGGTCACCGAGCCGAGTTCAGCTCGAAACCTTCACGCTGTCCAGCAGCTTGAAGAACGGATCCCGCGCCGCTTTCACCGTCTTGCTCGGACCGGTAAGCTTGAAGAAATAGACGCCGCTCGGCGACGACACGATCCCGCCGAGCAGACCGTAGCCGGGCTTGGGCTGGGTGGGCCCGCCGGGCATGCCGGAGCTGAAGGTACCTCGGTCGATCTCGACCGTGTGTTGCTTCAAGCCGTTGGCCTCGCGATCGGCGCGCTTCACGTCGTCGGGCTGGATGCCGGAG
This sequence comes from Myxococcota bacterium, assembly GCA_030852505.1. Taxonomy (GTDB): domain Bacteria; phylum Myxococcota_A; class Polyangia; order Polyangiales; family Polyangiaceae; genus PMG-095. The sequence goes on from JALYWZ010001037.1 coordinate 414, forward strand.
AACTGCTTGACCCAACGATTCACGTTGTCGTCGATGCTGCCGCCCATCGTCGGGCCGAAGTAGAAGACGGCGAGCTCCCCGTCCTCGGCGTCGCCCTTGGCCTTGGGCACCTTGTACGTCGCCTTGCGCATCGGGTTGTTGCCCGAAAGGCGCTGGAACGCGGGCGGGTCTTCCCACGTCACGGCAATCGGCAACGCGGCCGGCGGCGTGCGCGAATCGATCGGCGGGGCGGCGGGTGCAGCCGGCACGTTCGATGGCGGCGGCAAGGGCGGCGGCGCCGTCGGCGGCTCCGGGTCCTTCTTGCAGGAGATTGCGAGGCAAACTACCGCGATCCACGCGCGCGTCATCGGTCGGGCTTCTAGCACGCCCAAGCCGCGCGTGATAGCAAAGCCCACACGCATGACCATTGTCGCGACCCCGGTCGACTGGGCCGTCTTTGGCGCGGTGGTCGTCAGCGCGCTCGCCGTCGATCGCCTGGTATTCGGGGGCCAAAAAGACCACATCGCGTTCCGCGAAGCCGTCGTCCGGAGCCTGTTCTTCGTCTCGGTCGGCATGCTGTTCTCGCTCTACGTGCTGACGCGCGAGGGCACGGACGCCGCGCTCACCTATCTCGTCGCCTATCTGGTCGAAGAATCGTTGTCCGTCGACAACCTCTTCGTCTTCCTGGTTCTGTTCAGCTACTTCAAGATCAACGAACACCGCCAGCAACGCATCCTGTTCTGGGGGATCTTGGGCGCGGTGGTGATGCGCGGCATCTTCATCGTCGCCGGCACGGCGCTCCTGTCGCGCTTCCACTGGATGATCTACGTGTTCGGCGGCTTTCTGCTGTTCACCGGCGCAAAGCTTTTGGTGCGCAAAGAAGAGTCGGTCGATCCCGAGAACCAACTGCCGCTGCGGGTCGCGCGCAAGTTCCTGCGCACCACGGCGGAGTTTCACCAGGACAAGTTCTTCGTCGTGCAGGACGGAGTCCGCCACGCAACGCCGATGTTCCTGGTGTTGGTCGTGGTCGAATTCACCGACCTCTTGTTCGCAGTCGATTCCGTGCCGGCGGTGTTGGCCATTTCGAACAACGTCTACGTCGTGTACACGTCGAACATCATGGCCATCCTGGGCCTCCGCGCGCTGTACTTCGTGCTCTCCGGCATGATGGGGCGCTTTCACTATCTCGGCACCGGCCTGGCCGTGGTCCTGCTGTTCATCGGCGCAAAGATGGTACTGAGTGCCATCGTCAAGGTGCCGGCGCTGATGTCCTTGGGTGTGATCGTCGGGGTGCTGACCGTGGCGGTGTTGGCCTCGCTGCTGCGCCCGGTCCGTACGCCCAGCGCTCCGGACGGTTGAACGAAACTCGATCTCGATGGCGAAGCTCTTCGAAAAACGTACGAGTGGGATCCTGCTACACCCGACCAGCCTGACGGGGCCGCACGGCTCGGGTGACCTGGGACCGGCCGCTTACCGCTTCGTCGACTTCCTGGAGCGCGCCGGCCAGACCTGGTGGCAGATGCTGCCGGTGAGCCCCGTGGGCGCGGGCTACTCGCCGTACGACACGCCGTCGTCGTTCGCGGGCAACCCGCTGCTCATCAGCCCCGAGGCGATGGTCGAGCGCGGCTGGTTGAAGCCGGAGGATTTGCCGGGCGATATTGATGAGCGGACCGACGCGGTCGATTTCCCCCAGGTGATGGAACTCAAGAACGCGCTCCTGGCGAAAGCCTTCTCGCGATTCTCCCCCTCGGCGGCTTTCAACGACTTCGTCACCGGCAATGAGCATTGGCTCCGCGATTACGCGCTCTTCATGGCGCTGAAGGCCCATCACCAGGGGCGGCCTTGGTT
>JALYWZ010000308.1 GCA_030852505.1 Myxococcota bacterium
GCGCACCACGCCGTCGCGCGACCAACGACGTCCCGGCCCCAAGAGTGGTGGTGGTGGCGCCGGCGGAGGCACGAGCGGCGGTCGAGGCAAGCGCCCGAACGCGCCGGTGCACAGCGAACGCGGCGGGCGCATCGAGCGTCGCAAGAATCGCGGGCGGCGAAAGTAGCTCGCCCTGGAAGTCCACCGTGCTAGGGCATGCGTGATGAGCGCGCGCGGCGGCCGGCCTGGCTTACTACTCGGGATAATTAGCTTTCTTGCCGTCGCCGGCTGCGGTTCGGATCCGGCGGACGACAGCTCGGTGGGCCAGGGCGCGCCCGTGCAGACCGGCGCTCCAGGCAGCGGTGGACCCGGCAACGGCAACGGCATCGCCATCCCCAATCCGGGTACGGGCGGGGGCAGCGGCAGCGGCACGAGCTGCAAGCCGACGTTCACGGGGCGCGTGCGCGACTTCAAGGCCTCGCACCCGGACTTCGAGGGCGTCGATCAGCCGCACGAGAAGGGCATCGTGCTCGATGAGCTGAAGCTCCCCGAGCGCAAGCCGGTGTTCTCTGGCAACCCGATGCTGAAGACCGTCCACACGAAGGCGGACTTCGACCAGTGGTACAACGACACTCCGGGCATCAACGAGGCCTTCGAGCACACCATCACGTTCGAGGTGGCTCCGGACGGCAGCGCCGTTTACGACGACCCGGATTTCTTTCCGATCGACGGGCGCGGGTTCGGCAACGAAGGGCTGCCGCACAATTTCGGCTTCACCTTCGAGCTGCACATGACCTTCCGCTACGAAGGCGGCGAGCACTTCAACTTCCGCGGCGACGACGACCTCTACGTGTTCGTGAACGACAAGCTCGCGGTCGATCTCGGCGGTGTGCACGCGGCCCTCGACGGCCCGCTCGACCTGGACAAGGAAGCCGCTCGCCTCGGGATCACGCCCGGCAACGAGTACCCCCTCGACTTCTTCCAGGCCGAGCGTCACACCTGGGCGTCGAACTTCCGCATCGAATCGACGCTGAAGTTCACGAACTGCAAGCCGATCATCATTCCGTAGCTGCTACTCGCAAGCTTTGAACGCGGCGGCGGCAGCCTCGCGCGCGGCCGTGCAGACCTGGCAAAGCTCGAGCTCGGGACTCTGAGTCCGTTTGTCTCGTAGCTCAAGGCGAGTGTTCGGGCTCGCACTCGCGCGCGCAGGCGAGCGCCACCTCCGGCGGCTCTTCGGGGCAGCGCAGCGAGATCCGCACTTCAGTGTGAGCTTCGGAGTCGTCGGCGTGGAGCTCCAACACCGACACCGACAGCGTTCGTTCGATCGCGAGCGGATTGACCGAGAGCTCCGTCGAACACAGCGGGACGTGTGCGAACTGCGTGATCGAGCGGCGATCGTTCTCGAGCCAGCCGGGCTCGTCCGCGAGCTCCGCCATCAAGGCGACGCGCACGTGCTCACCGAAGACGTCGCCGGTCTCGGTGTCCCTCAAGCGTGCTCGGATTTCGATGTTGGTCGAGTCCAGGCCTCGCACGCGCGCGCCAATCGGCAGCACGAATCCGCCTTGCGGTGCGTGCCAGAGTGCGGCCGAGTCACCGTCGCCGAGCGGCGTGACCTCGATGCCGGGCGGCTCGTAGCGAAATGGCCGGATCTCCAGGCTTTGCGGCGGATCCACGCTGGGCGGGCCGCCGCAGCCTGTGTGAGCCGTACAGGCTGCCAGACAAGCGAAGACCGACGTTCGCCTCATCGATTCCGGGTGTAGCGCGCTTTTTGCCGATCAGGCGCGACGGCCTGCAAAATGCTATCAACGTTCGATGTTTGGCTCGGGGATGGTTCCGCGTGGCGCGCTCGCGCTTTGCTTGTTGCTCGCGCCACGCCCGGCGGCGGCGTGCGGCGGCTGCTTCGGTCCTCCCGCGCAGCCAACGCTGGTGACCGGACATCGCATGGCGTTCGCGATCTCGGAGACGCAGACCGTGCTCTGGGATCAGTTTCAATACCAGGGCGACCCGGCCGATTTTTCGTGGGTGCTGCCGGTGCGTCCCGGGGCCTACGTCGAGGTCGCGGAGGATGCCTGGCTCGCGTCGCTCGATACCTTCACTTCGCCCGTCGTGGTGCCGCCGCAGCTGAACTGCGCGAGCAGCAACGGCGGGGGTTGCTCGTGTGGAGCTATCGAAAGCGATGCCGCGTCAGCGCGGGGCTTCGACGACTCGGCCAATGGAGGGCCCGGGGTGAGCGTGGTCCGGCGCGAGCGCGTCGGCCCCTACGACACGGTCGTGCTGCGCTCGGAAGATCCGGAGGCGCTCACGGACTGGCTGGTCGTGAACGGCTATTCGATCCCCGACGAAATCCGGCCGGTGATCGACGCGTACGTCGACGAGGGCAACGACTTTCTCGCGCTGCGCTTGGCTCCCAGCGTGGGCGTCGACCAAATGGAGCCAGTGCGCGTGATCACGCCTGGTGGTGATTACTTGTTGCCGCTGCGCATGGTGGCCGCCGGCGTCGGCTCGTACGTCGATATCAAGCTGTTCGTGATCGCGGAGGGCCGGTACACGATGCCGGACATGGCGGAGGTCGCGATCGACGAGCGCAAGCTGGAGTACGACTTCGCCGCCAACTCGCACAATTACCTGGCGCTGCGCGCGGCGGCCCTGGCGCAGAACGCCGGCAAGAGCGCGATCGTTTCCTACGCCCGCAAACGCCCGTTCGACACGGAAAACATTCGCCCGAACCTCGGTATCCCGATCTCCTATACGGCCGCCGCCGCAGACGTGAATCCGAGATACGGCGCAACACGGCTTTCCCAGCTGTACTTCGGGCAGGCGGCGGCGGACCGCGGCGTCGCTCTTCCGACCTGCGCTCCGCCGCTCGCAGACACGCGGCAAGTGGTGAAGAGCTGTCCCCCGAGCCAGGACTGCGAGCCACCGGCGCCCGGCGTGCTCACGAGCGCGGCCTTCGAATGCAACGGCTCTTCGGATCTGGCGACGGCCCTGACGGGCATGCACCCCGACCGAGTCTGGCTCACTCGCTTCGACCTGAACCTGCCTTCCACGGCGCTCGATGCGGACTGCGTGGTGTCGCCCGCCGTGGCCGACGTCGAGGTCGACCCGCTGCTCGACCCGCGGAAAGCCAAGAATCCGCCGTGCTCGCCGGCCTTGTTTTCAGCCGGTACGGGCAGCTTGCTGCTGGGGTTTTGGGCGTCGAGCGCGCTCCTGTCACGGCGGCGCCGGCGAGCGAGGAATGCTTGCTGACTCGGGCGTGGGCGTTTGCGCTCGTGTTGCTTTCGGGACGCACAGGCTGGGCTCAGCACGACGCGCCGACGACGAAGGAGCCCGGCCCGCTGCCGCGGACGCACGACGGCTTCTACGCGAGCTTTCAGGTCGGGCCCTCGTACCTCATGGCAAGCTCCGAACCGCAGCGCAGCTCCTCGGATCCGGATCCCGGTTCACGCGAGTTCAGCGGCCCGTCGCTCTCGCTGCGCGTCGCGATCGGCGGCACCATCAAGAACCGCGTCGTGGTCGGTGCGCTGCTCGGCTTCGAACCGGTGTTGTCGCTGACGGCCAAGGACGAGAGCGGGGAAGACTTCGACACCTACGGAGCCAAATTCGTGCTCCGCCAGCAGGGCGCGCTGATCGACTACTATTTTCTGCCGCGCGGCGGGTTCCACCTGCTCGGCTCGCTCGGGCTCGCTCAGCTCGCCGTGACACGGACCGAGGCGGATGACGACGGCGATTCTCCGTCGGGGACGTACTGGATGCTCGGCTTCGGGCACGAATGGTGGATGGCCGACGAAGCGACGCTCGGTGTGCTCGCGACGGTGACCAACGGCACACTCGATGTGCAGGAGAGAAACCGCGTCGACGTCGACCTGTTCTCGTTCGGCCTGGCGCTGACGGCGACGATCAACTGAGCTAGGCGCGCCCGCGGATCCGATCGGTGCCGACGAACTCGCGCAGCACCTCGGGCACGAGCACGCTGCCGTCGGCCTGCTGATACTGCTCGAGGATCGCCACCCAGGTCCGGCCAATCGCGAGCCCGGAGCCGTTGATGGTGTGGACGAGCCGCGGCTTTTCGTCCTTCGACGGCCGGTAACGGATCTTGGCGCGGCGGGCCTGATAATCCCCGAAATTCGAGCAGCTCGAGATCTCGCGGTAGGTCTGCTCCGACGGCAGCCACACCTCGAGGTCGTAACCCTTGGCCGCCGAGGCGCCCAGATCGACCGGCACGTGCTCGACGACGCGGTAGTGGAGGCCGAGCCGCTTCAAGACCTCTTCGGCGTGTTGCGTGAGCAGGTCGAGCTCCGCCAGCGATTTCTCGGGCGTCGTGAAGCGGACGAGCTCGACCTTGTCGAACTGGTGCTGGCGAATGATGCCGCGCATGTCGCGCCCGTAGGAGCCGGCCTCGCTGCGGAAGCACGGTGTGTAGGCGCAATAGGCGATCGGCAACGACTCGCCGTCGAGGATCTCGTCGGCGTGCAGGTTCGTGACCGGAACTTCCGCGGTCGGGATCAAGTAGAGCGGCGCCGACTCGTTGGGATCGCCGCGGCCGGTCTTGAACAGATCGGCCTCGAATTTGGGGAGATTGCCGGTGCCGCGCAGCGCCTCGGCCCGCACCAGGTACGGCGGCCAGACCTCGGTGTAGCCGTGCTCGCGCGTGTGCAGATCGAGCATGAACGCCGCCAGCGCGCGCTCGAGCCGCGCACCGAGCCCGTACAGCACCGAGAAGCGCGACCCCGAGAGCTTCGAGGCGCGCTCCTGATCGAGGATGCCGAGCTGTTCCCCGAGCTCCCAGTGCGAGAGCGGCTTCCAGTCGAACTTGGGTTTGTCGCCCCATTGGCGCAGCACCGGGTTGTCGTGCTCGGTCTTGCCGTCGGGCGCGCTCGGGTGCGGCGCGTTCGGGATCGCGAGCAGCTGGTCTTCGAGCTCCTTTTCGGTGGCCGCGAGCTCGGTCTCGAGGTCCTTCACCTGGGAGGACAGGGCCTTCAGCGCTTCGCGGCGCGCCGCCATCGCGGCCTTGTCGCCCTTGCGTGCGAGCTCGCCCATCTCTTCGCTCGCCTTGTTGCGCTCCTGCTGCAGGCTCTCGGTGCGGCCCACCAGCTGCCGGCGCTGCTCGAGCAGCGGCTTGACCGCGTCGAGCTGCGCAGCGGCTTGCTCCGAGCGGCGGAGCAGCGCGGCTCGCACGTCGTCGAAGTGTTCGGAGACTTGGCGGGGATCGAGCATGGCGCGCACTTTGCCAGGAAAATCGCACGGGGCGAAGCCCCACCCCGCCGTCCGTTACGGGCGGCCGAGCTCAGAGCCCGATGCCGATACCGACGCCGAAGCTCACGCCGCTGTCCGGGGCGCTTCGATAATCCCGCAGCGCCACGAGGTGCGTCACCAGAGTGCAGGTGCGCTGTGCGGCCCCCGCGCAGCCCGTCCAGCGACCGCCGAAGCTCCGCTCTCCGTCGCGGGCAAACAGCGTGACCGCGCCGTCCGGCATCACGGCCAGCCAGGCGCTCTGGGACCAGGGCGGCGCTGCGTTGCTGACGCCGACGAAGCCGAGGGCGCGGTTGTCCGTGCCGACGACGTTGCCGTCGGGGAGCAGGATGCCGAGCGGGTCGTACTTCTCGTCCACGATGCGGCCGACGCGGTCGAGGACGAACAGCACCTCGCCGTCTTCGACGACCTGACCGTTCGGCAGGACTTCGATCGGGTCGTCCTCACCGCGCTCCCAGCGCGCGGGCGCGATCAGCAGCGGCGCCCCGCCCTCGGGCCAGTGCGGGGGCTCCTTGGGAGTGCAGCCGACCATACAGCCGAGAGCCAGGACGACCGCGAGAGCGCGCATCGGCTGGAGCTTAGCTCCGGGGCCCGAATCGCTCCACTGCGCCGGAAACCCCGAGGACGCACGGCTGGGCTAAGGTGCGCCGCGATGCAACGAGCGGCTTCGATTTCGATCGCTCTGGGTCTGGCAGCAGCGCTCTGCCTTGCGTGCGGCGGCGGCGCGACGGGGGCACCAACGCGGTCGGTGGCCGACGCGAAGAAGCGTACTCCCGAGGGTGCGCGCGTGTTCGAGCGGCAATGCGCGGGTTGTCACGGCAAGCGCGGCGAAGGCCTGGGCTCGACGCCGCCCTTGATGGGCCCCGAGGCGCTGCCGACCTACGCACTGGGAGACCCGGCCGCGACCGGCGGGCAGCCAGCGGATGAGCCCGAAGACGCGGGGGCCCCCGTGCGGCAGCCCTTCCGCACGGCGGAGGACC
>JALYWZ010001038.1 GCA_030852505.1 Myxococcota bacterium
CGGCAAGCCGATGCCGAGCGCGCCGCGCGTCGTGGCGAAGTCGGCCAGGCAGCGGTCGCACCAGCCGTCGGGGGCGTGCAAGTGCTTGGCGCAAACGTTGTCGTCGCAGGCCGAGCAGGTGCTGCTCGGGCCCGGCTCGGAGCAGATGCCGCAGACCTGTTCCGGGCGCGGCGAGCTCTTCGGGGGAGGAACGCTCGGGGGCGGCAGTGAGGCGCTCGGGCGAATCGAGGTCACGTCGACGAATTTGGTCTGGTCGTTGTTGCGCTGTGCGCGGCAGTGCGAGCGCAGCGTCCTGAGCTCGGGCCAGATCTCGGTGAGCTGCTGCTCGCCCAGGTTCAGGCGCTGGGCGGCCTGGCTCTCGGCGATGCGGCGGATCGCGCGCCCGTCGGAGAGGGTGCCCATCAGCTCGGCGATCTCGTCGGAGAGCCGGAGAGTCTCGATCATCGCGCTGATTTCGGGGGGGCCCTCGAACAGCGAGCGGCTGTGGTGCCAGGCCACGACCAGCGGAACGGGATCGGGGATGTTCCAGGCGTGGAGCACGTGCGCGCCGAGGCTCGCGTGGTCGAAGCCGTAAAGCTCGCGCTCGCGCTCGTGCGAATCGGCCGAGCTCTGGCTGAGCAGCGCAGCGTACGCGTCGCCCTCGGCCTCGAGCAGAAACAGCTTGCCGATATCGTGCAAGAACCCGCACGTGAACAGCTCTTCGGCGGGCAGCGAGAAGCTCACGGCAAAATAACGACAGAAGGCGCCGACGATCGTGGAGTGGTCGAGGATCTGCGCCGACACCTCGGTGTTGTCACCGAACATGTCGAGCACGGCCGCCGTGGTCGAGATGTGATTCAGGCGCTCGAGCCCGACCAACGCCGCGGCGTGGCGCAGCGACGTGCAGCGCATCCGCAACGCGTAGCCCGGCGAGTTGACGAGCCGGAGCAGCCGCGCCGAGAGCCCGGGATCGGTCTCGAGAATGCGCACTGCGTTGCTGATGCGCGCCTGCGGCATGCGCGTCATGTCCGCCAGGCGCCGCGCCGTCTCGGGAAAGGGCTTTGCCCCGACCACGCGCGCGACGAGCGCCGCCATGCTGCTCTTGGCGGCGTCATCGGACGGACGGCTCTCGTCGGCCCCTTTCAGGGGCGGCCAGAGCCGTTCGTCGATGGACACAGGCATCGTGCACCTTGGAGCGAGCAAACGCTGAGTGGACGAATCCTCAGCCGGTCGCGCTCAGCTGCGCCTCCGCCGAAGACGACGACTTGGTCGCGTCCGGGATCATGAACATCTCGCGCGTGCCGAACGAGGTCCCGTCGAGGAACAGCTGGCCGCCGATGCGGCTCTCGGTGTTGATGACGATCGGAGCCAGCAGATTGACGGTCGCGGGCGCGCCTTGCGGAGCGCTGAGGACCACCATCATGGCGAGCTCTTCGAGGCTCGAGCCGAGGCCGGCGCTCTCCGCGATCGGCAGGTAGTTCACGTCGGGATAGGCTTCGCCGAACAGGTGCGCCGACACGAGCGGCAGCGCCAGGCCCGGAGTGCGCACCGACTGCAGCCAGGCGATGGATCCCGTCTCCTTGGTGCGAACCAGGATGAACGCGCGCTCCTCGGGGAAACCGGCAATTCCCACCGGGAAGTGCACGACCTCACGGGGTTCGATTTCGATTTCGCCAAAGCGCCGGGTATTCACGATCATGTTTGCTTGCTCCTAGATAGCGATGCTGGTGTTGATTGGTCCCGCATCGCGGGGACTCAGGTGATTCGGTGCAACGCTCGTGCCACTGATATTTCCGGGGATTCGCGTCTGAAAATGGCTATCGAGCTGTGAACGGTGGAGGCGAACAATCCTTGAACGCGTGCCGCCAAACAAGTGCGACCCGATCCCACCGCCAACGACAAAGCGCAGTATGAAATTCAAGAGGAAGCCGCGAAGTGAGGAAGTCCGGACGGAACGAGATTTTGCTTGGGGACCCCCCCCAAAAAAAATTCTGATCTTCCTCACTTCCCGCCTTCCTGTTGCATCCTCAGGAGACGCGAAGTGAGGAAGTCCCGAGACGAAGAGACTTACTGTGGGACCCCCCCCAAAAATCTGATCTTCCCCACTTCCCGTCTTCCTGTTGCATCCCTCTCCCCCCGCCGCTCACCCCTTTACAGCACGGGCCTTGGGCGCCGGGGGCGGCAGGGAGCTCATCTGGGCGCGGACGCGGTGGATGGCTTCGGCGTGGAGCTGGCAAATGCGTGACTCCGTGACAC
>JALYWZ010001039.1 GCA_030852505.1 Myxococcota bacterium
GAGCTCGACCGCGGCGCAGTCCGGGAGCTTCCGGCAGCGCCCGCCCGGGTCCCGCCCGAAGCAGCGGAGCCCGCGGCCGCGGAACCGCCGCAAAAGGCCCCCTGAGCCGTTGGTATTCGGACCGAAAAGAGGTATCACCAGCCCACGATGCTTTCCGACACTCGTTCCGTCCTCGAAGACCTCAAAAGGCGCACGGATGCGCTAAGGGGGTCTCTTTGACGTCGATGGCCTGAAACGCGAAATCGAAGAGCTCGACACCCTGTCGAGCGCGCCGGACTTCTGGAACGACCAGAACCGCGCCCAAGCCCACATGCGCCGCCGCGCCACGGCGACCGAGAAGCTCGAGCTCATCGAGAAGCTCACGCGCGACGTGAACGACGGCCTCGAGATGGTCGAGCTCTTGGCCGGCGACGACGACGAAAAGACGCTCGCCGAGCTCGACGAGCAAGCGAGCGAGATCGCCGAGCGCGTTCGCAAGGCCGAGCTCCAGCGCATGCTGTCGGGCCCGGTCGATCACGCCAACGCCATCGTCAGCATTCACCCCGGCACCGGCGGCACCGACGCCAAAGACTGGGCGGAGATGCTGCTGCGCATGTACCTGCGCTGGTGCGAGCGCCGCGGCTACCGCACGGACGTCATCGATTACCAGCCCGGCGACGAGGCCGGCCTCGACGGCGCTTCGTTCACCGTCAGCGGTCCCAACGCGTACGGCTACCTGCGCGCCGAGATGGGCGTGCACCGCCTGGTGCGGATCAGCCCGTTCGACGGCAATGCGCGCCGGCAGACCAGCTTCGCCGCGATCGAGGTCACGCCCGACGTGGAAGACGAGATCGATATCGAGGTCAAGGACACCGATCTCGAGGTCACCACCATGCGCGCTGGCGGCAAGGGCGGCCAGAACGTGAACAAGGTCGAGACCGCCGTGCGCATGCGCCACCTTCCGTCCGGGATCATGGTGGTGTGCCGTGCGGAGCGTAGCCAGCACCAGAACCGCGCCATGGCGCTGAAGATGCTGAAGGCGCGCCTTTACGAGCTCGAACAGGCCAAGCGCGACGCCGAGGCCGCGCGGCTCGAAGCCGCCAAGGGGCAGATCGCCTGGGGCAATCAGATCCGGAGCTACGTGCTCCAGCCCTATCAGCTGGTGAAAGATCTGCGCACGGAGCACGAGACGAGCGACGTGCAGGCCGTCCTCGACGGGGATCTGGACGGCTTCATCGAAGCTTACCTGCTGAAGAACGCCGACCAGGCCTCCGCGGGTCAGATGGACGCGCTCACGCGCCCGAGGTAGACCCGCGGCCCATGGACAGCGGCGAAGATGCCTTGATTCAAGCCCGGCGCGACAAGGCCGAGAGCCTGCGCGCCCGCGGCGAGAACCCGTTCGCGAACGACGCCCGGCTTCAGGATCGCACGCGCGTGAGCGAGCTCCGGGCGCGGGCCGAAGCCGCGCTGCTCGAGCCCAAGCACGAGCTTCGCTATTCCCCCGAGCAGGTGCAGCAGATTTTCGGCAGCGACACCGTCCACGTCGCGGGCCGCCTCGTGGCCCGGCGCGGCATGGGCAAGGCCAGCTTCTTGCGGCTGCGCGACGCGAGCGGCGAGGTCCAATTGTTCGCGAAGCAAGACGTGATGGGGGCGGCGTTCTCGGCGCTCGAGCCGATCGACATCGCGGACCACGTCGAAGCGCGCGGCGCGCTGATGGTGACCAAGACCGGGGAGCTGTCGATCGAGCTCCGCGAGCTCCGGCTCCTGACCAAGGCGCTGCGGCCGCTGCCGGACAAGTGGCACGGGCTCACCGACACGGATCTGCGCTACCGCCACCGCTACGTCGACTTCGTCGCGAACCCCGAAGCCGCGGCGGTCCTGCGCGCGCGCTCGCTGATCGTCAGCGGCTTGCGTGATTTCCTCGACTCGGAAGAGTTCGTGGAAGTGGAGACGCCGACGCTGCACACGCTGATCGGCGGCGCCCTGGCCAGGCCCTTCACGACCCACCACAACGCCCTCGATCTCTCGCTGTTTCTGCGGATCGCGCCGGAGCTGTACCTGAAGCGGCTCCTGGTCGGCGGCTTCGAGCGCGTTTACGAGATCGGTCGCTGCTACCGGAACGAGGGCATCAGTACTCGGCACAACCCCGAGTTCACGATGCTCGAGTTCTACCAGGCGTACGCGACCTACGACACGCTGATGACGGTGACGGAGCGCCTGGTGCGCCACGTCGATCGCTTCCTTGAGCAGCGC
>JALYWZ010001040.1 GCA_030852505.1 Myxococcota bacterium
GGCGACGGCGCCGCGCTGTCGGGCGAGACCGAGCTCGAGCTCAGCGCCAGCGCGCCGAGTGAGATTTTGGTCTTCGACCTGGCCTGACCGCACCGGCTCGCCGATAGTTGGGCGAGATGCAGGAGGCTGACACAGGGCGGCGCACGTCGCTGACCGAGTTATCGGCGCGATTTTTCGTGCTGGGCGCCACGGCCTTCGGCGGTCCCGCCGCCCACGTCGCGATGATGCGCCGGGAGTTCGTCGAGCGCCATCGCTGGCTCGGCGACGAAGAGTTCCTGGATCTGCTGAGCATCTCCAACCTGATCCCGGGACCGAGCTCCACCGAGCTCGCGATCCACATCGGTTGGATGCGCCGCAAGCTCATGGGCTCGATCGTCGCCGGCGCCTCCTTCATCGGACCCGCGATGGCGCTCAGCGTGGCCTGCGGTTGGGCGTACACGAAGTACGGAGCCTTGCCGCGCGCCACGGCGCTGCTCTACGGCATCAAGCCCGCGATGATCGCGGTGATCCTGCAAGCGTTCCTGGTGCTCACACCCAAAGCCGCGGCCACCGGTCGCCAGCGTGTGCTGCTGCTCGGCGCGCTGATCGCCTCGTTCGCCGGGCTCGGCGAGCTCTGGATCCTGCTCGGCACCGGGCTGTTTGCGCTCGCGTGGAGCCAGCCGGCCTCTCCAGCCAAACTCGGGGTGGCCTGGTTCGCGCCGTTCGTCCCCGCAGCCGCCGCGGCCTCCATACCTCTGACGTTGTCGTCGCTGTTCTGGGTGTTCTTCAAGACCGGCGCGCTGCTGTTCGGCAGCGGCTACGTGTTGCTCGCGTTCCTGCGAGCGGATCTGGTCGAGCGGCTCGGCTGGCTCAGCGAGGCCCAGCTCATCGACGCGATCGCCGTCGGCCAGGTCACGCCCGGTCCCGTGTTCACGACCGCGACGTTCATCGGCTATTTGCTGGCGGGCACGAGTGGCGCGCTGGTCGCTACCGCCGGCATCTTCTCGCCGGCGTTCGCGTTCGTCGCGCTGACGGCTCCCTGGGTGTCGCGCTTGCGACGCTCTCGGCGGGCCTCGGCATTCCTCGACGGGGTGAACGCCGCCTCGTGCGCGTTGATCCTGAACGTGACATGGCAGCTCGGGCGCGCGGCGCTGATCGACCTCCCGACCGTGCTCGTGTTCGGCCTTTCGTCGTTCCTGCTCTTCCGCCACCGACTGAACCCGAGCTGGCTGGTGCTCGGGGGCGGCGTGCTCGGGGTCGCCGTCCATACGGCGGGCCTCGGCGGGCCATGAAACCGCAAAAACTTCGTCAATTTGCGGATGGGATTCGAGAGCAAGGCCCGAGGTGCGCCGCCTGCGCGGGGAGCTTAGGTTCTAGACCATGACTGCAGCACGCAAAGCCGACCCGCGATTCCGCGCCGTCTCGGAGCGCGATGCGGGCGCAGACGGCCGCTTCGTGTACGCCGTGAAGACCACCGGTGTGTACTGCCGCCCCTCTTGCCCGTCGCGCGCGGCGCGGCCCGAGAACCTGCTGTTCTTCGACTCGACGGCGGACGCGGCTCGCGCCGGGTTCCGCCCGTGCCTCCGCTGCCAGCCCGATCGACCGCCGTTGGCCGAGCAACGCGCCGCGCTCGTGACCGAGCTGTGCCGTTTCATCGAGGGTCGCGAGGAACCACCGACCCTGGAAGAGCTCGCCCAGCACGCGCGGCTGAGCCGCTTCCATCTGCACCGGCTCTTCAAGGCCGGCACCGGAATCACACCCAAGGATTACATTGCCGCGCTGCGGGCCCGCCGCGCCGAGCGCGGGCTCGGCAGCGCCCAAAGCGTCACCGACGCCTACTACACCGCGGGCTTCGGCTCCTCGGGGCGCTTCTACGCCCAGGCCGGCGAGCGGTTGGGTATGACGCCGAGCCAGTTTCGCGCCGGAGCGCGCGGTCTGCCGATCCGCTTCGCCTTCGGCGAGTCGTCCCTCGGAAAGGTTCTGGTGGCGGAGACGGCGCGCGGTGTCTGCGCGATCTTCCTCGGGGAAGACCACGACACGTTGATAGAGGAGCTGAAATGTCGATTTGGCAACGCGGCCGAGCTCTCGGCCGATAGCGGCTTGCAGCGGCGCGTGCGCGAGGTGGTGAAGCTCGTGGAGCAGCCGAGCCGCGCGGCCATGAGCACGCTGCCGCTCGACATCCGCGGCACGGCCTTCCAGGAGCGCGTCTGGCAGGCGCTGCGGCGCATCCCCGCGGGATCGACGCGCACC
>JALYWZ010001041.1 GCA_030852505.1 Myxococcota bacterium
AACCCCTCCCCCTCGCCAACCACAACGACGAGGAGGAGGAGGAGCTAGAAGAAGAAAAGCCGAGCTGAGGTTCAGCGCTCCGTCAATGCGAGACCGGTGGCTCGTCTTCGCTGAGACGATTCCGCCAGGAGCGACTTCGTCCGCTCTCAGACCTTCTGCGAAGGCGTGTGGTGAGTCGCGGGGTTGGTCTTCAGCTGGAGCTTCAACGCCTCGTGATCGGTGAGATCGAGACGCAGCGGCGTCATGGACACGAAGCTGCGATCGAGCGCCCAGCGATCGGTGCCCTCTTCCGTCTCTTCCACGGGGAACACCGTGAACCAGTAGTGCGTGCGCCCCATCGGATCCTTGCTCGGCACCACCTTGCCGTCGTAGTGACGCACCGACTGGCGTGTCCACAGCGTGCCCTTGGGCTCAGCCGGGAAGTTGACGTTCACGAGCGTGAGCTCTTGCGCGGGTAGCAGCGTGGAGAGCACCTCGCGCACGTGGCTCTTCAGTCCCTCGAAGTTTGGCTCCGCCACCGGCGTCGGCGCGCTGAGCGCGATGCCGCGGCTGCCCATCAACGCGGCCTGTTTGGCGCCGGCGAGCGTACCGGAGTGCCACATCGAATTGCCGAGGTTGAGCCCGATGTTGATGCCGGAGAGCACCACGTCGGCCTTGCCTGCCACCGAGAAACCGATCGCGACACAGTCGGCGGGCGTGCCGTCGACGCGGAACGCTTCGAAGCCCTGGATCGCGGTCTTCCGGTACGACAGCGGGCGGCTGTGCGTGACCGCGTGACCCATCGAGGAGCGCTCGACGTCCGGGGCGACGATCGTGACGTCGCCGTACTCTTTCGCGACCTGCGCGAGGGCCAAGATCCCAGGGCTATAAATGCCGTCGTCGTTGACGATCAAAATCCGCATGGTCGAGGCCCGCTTCCTGCATCCACGGTGTCGCACACAAGGAACGGATGCGAATTACCCTGCTGCACAACAAGACTGCTGGTAGCGAAAACCATGCCGCCGACGATATCGAAGCCAGTATTTCCCGCGCAGGGCACGAGCTCGTCGAGATCAGCGTGGGGTTGGAGGAGCTAATCGCCTCACTGCGCGAGCGACCGTGCGACGCGATCGCAATCGCGGGCGGCGACGGCACCGTCGGTCGAGCGGCGTGCGCCCTCGCGGGATGCGGAATTCCGCTGGCGATTTTGCCGCTCGGCACCGCCAACGACACGGCCGCGGCCCTCGGGATCCGCGGCGAGCTCGACGAGCTCGTGCGGAGCTGGGCCTCGTCGCGACGCGTGCCGTTCGATCTTGCCACGCTCCGCTCGGGCGACGACACACTCGCGCCATTCTCGGAGGCCGTCGGCTGGGGCGTGTTTCCCTCGGTGATGGAGGAGACCCGGCGCATGTCTATTCAGGACGAGCCGGAAGACACGCTCGATCGCGACCGCTCGGTCTTTCAATCGGTGGTCGAGTCCGCGGAGCTGCGCCCATACGTGATTCAGGTCGACGGGGAGAGGCTCGACGGCGAGTTTCTCCTGGTCGAGATCGTCAACATCTCGCTGATCGGCCCGCGGCTCAATCTTTCACCCGACAGCGATCCGAGCGACGGCGTGCTCGAGCTGGTGCTCGCGGGCGAATCCGAGCGGACCGCGCTCTACGAGCTCGCCTCGACCGGGAAGATCGAGTCCGACGTGCGGCTGCGCACGCTGCGCGGCAAGCACTTCACTATCGAGACCGATCGCCGGACGTATCATCGCGACGGGAGCTTGCAGCGTTCGCCGTCGAAAGGAGGCGCCTTCTCGGTGACCGTCGAGCCGGCCTCGGTGAGCTATCTGCTGCCGGCCGTGAGCGCTCTTCAGCATTCCCGGTAGCGCAGCGCAGACCACAACATCACCGCCACGCCGGCGGGAGCGACGCAGCCACAGGCTACCCAGAGCGCGTCCGTGAAATGCGCGACGCGCGGGACGTTCCAGGTGAGCGCTTCGAAGCTCGTGAGCAACGCGTCGAGGGTGATCAGGGCGGCGAGGATCACGTGCAGCCAGCGCCTTTTGTGCCGGCGCGACACGCGTTGCGCGAGCCCCAGCAAGGCGAGCATCACCCAGAAGTCGAAGACGATCCACGCAGCGCGGACCGTGTCGTTCGGGAAGAAGCGCGCGGCGGCGGGGTGCGCGAGCGCGCCCATCCAGGGGATCAAGAGCAGCGCGACCAGGCGCAACAGCGGCGGGGGGCCGCGCATCGC
>JALYWZ010001042.1 GCA_030852505.1 Myxococcota bacterium
CACCGTGCCCGGCGCCGCGTTCCCGGCGCCGGCTCAGTAAGCCTTCCGAGCTGATCGCCAAATCACATCGCACAGTTGCTGGCCGCACCGAACACGGGCTCGATCCCCAGCGAGTCCGTGTAATAAACGCGGGTCGCGTCGGCCGCCCAGCACTCGGTGATCTCGAGCAATGCGCCACCACCGACGGTGTCGCCGCCGGACAGGCTGACGTCTGCGCGGCCTGCGCCGTCGGCGCGCCACTTGCTGAGGATGGCCGCGTCTTCGAGCGCGGTCGCGCCCGGATCGGTGTCGACCAGGCCCTTCACCTCGAGCTCGGCCGTGCCGTCCGCGAGGGCGCGGGACGTGAACTGACCGATGGAGTCTCCGTCGGGGTCGAGCTGGGCCGTGAGCGTGCGCGGCGTCGCGTTCGGATCTTCGTCGATATTGGCCGGCAGCTCGTGCGTGAACACGGCAGTGCCCGAGCCCTCGTCGAAGCGCTCCGGATTGAGCTCGCGCGCGACGTCGATGTAGGCGGTGAATCGTCCGTCGCCGTGGCGCTCGTCGCCGACGCCGTAACCGATTCCTTCGAGGACCACTTTGAAATCCGCGTCCGAGCTCGAGGTGCGCGGGCGCCCAGAAAAGGCGTAGTGGTATTCACCGGTCGCGTCGCGCTCGATGCGCAGCGTCCAGGAGCCGGGCTCGTCGAACAGCGTGAACGGGCCCCAGACCGCGTGGTCGTCACCGACCTCGCTCGGGATGGTGTGCGCCACGAAGTTCACCGTGCCGACCACGGACTGGGTCGCCTGGTTCAGTTCTTCGGTCGCGCGCCGCGTGTAGTCGTACCACTTCGCAGGTGCGGGGCTCGGGGCACCGGCGCCCTGCGCGTCCTTCGAATCGTCGGGAGCCGCAATGCGGACATGCTCCGATTTCGGGACAGCTGCGCTGTACTCGGAGCCGTCGAGCGACGACTCCAGCGTGCAACCAGAAATGAGCGAGAGGATGCTGACGAGCAGCGCCGAGTGAAACACCGGGTTACGCGCGATCATGGCCTTTCCAGAGAACGGTCTCTCGAGGCCGTTCCTAAGATCGGAAAACCGCGCGCCGGGATTTCACTCGGCGCCGCGCGCTGGGGGGTGTCTATCCCCAGAGCGGCGTCAGCTCAGCTGTACGAGCGTGAATCGCTGCGCTTCCGCGGTTGGAAATGCGCAGGGCGACCCTGGCTCGGGCCGTTCGGGCGCTGGCCGTGCGCGGGCCGCTGCTCGCGCGGACGCTCGGGCGCCACGTCGGTGCGCGCTTCGGCGAGGCCCGCCGTGGGCACGGATTGGTTTACCGACAGCCGCTGGCGGATCAGCCGCTCGATTTGCGTGAGCAAGCTGCGCTCGCTCGGATCGCAAAATGAAATGGCCTCGCCCGTCGCGCCCGCGCGGCCCGTGCGGCCGATGCGGTGCACGTAGCACTCGGGAGTGTTCGGCAGATCGAAGTTGATGACGTGCGAGATGCCGTCGACGTCGATACCGCGCGACGCCACGTCGGTGGCGATCAGCACCCGCTGTTCGCCGCTGCGAAACGCGTTCAGCGCCCGGTCGCGGGCGTTCTGCGACTTGTCGCCGTGGATCGCGGCCGAGTCGATGCCGGCGCGCGACAGCTGCTCCGCGAGGCGATTTGCGCCGCGCTTCGTGGCCGTGAAGATGATCGCGCGCAGCACCTTCGAGTCCGTGAGGATCCGCTCGAGCAGCGCCCGGCGATCGGCCTTGGACACGAACACCACCGACTGCTCGATGAGCGGCGCGGTCGTCGCGGGCGGTGTCACGGTGACTTCCGCCGGGTCCGTCAGCATGGCGCGCGCCAGGCTGGCGACACCGGGCGGCATGGTGGCCGAGAAAAGCAGCGTCTGGCGCTGCTTCGGCAACACCGAGCAGATCCGGCGCACGTCGGGAACGAAGCCCATGTCCAGCATCCGGTCCGACTCGTCGAGCACCAGGTGCTCGACCTGGTTCAAGCGCACGATGCCCTGGTGCATCAAGTCCAGGAGCCGCCCCGGGCATGCCACGAGGATTTCGGGCGAGTACGACAGCGCTTGCTCTTGCCGGCGTTGATTCACGCCGCCGAACACGATCGCGTGCCGGGCGCCGGTGTGACGCCCGTACGCGGCGATGCGCTCGCCGATCTGCGTCGCGAGCTCGCGCGTGGGCGTCAAGATCAGCACCCGCACGGGACCGCGCGGCTGGTTCGCCTTGGCGAGT
>JALYWZ010001043.1 GCA_030852505.1 Myxococcota bacterium
CGTGCTGCTCGCGTGCGCGGCGGCGGCGTTGCTGCCCGCGCTTCAGGTCTGGCTTCGCCCGAGCCCGGGGCGCGGCGACTGGGTGGCGCCATTCGCCGCGGCTTTCGTGTTGGCTTGCGCCGTGTCACTCGCCACGGCGCGCGCCACACCGCTCTGGCAGAAGCTGGGTACGCTGGCGGTAGCGGCAGGGTTGCCGGCGCTGCTTTGGGGCGTGACTGCCACCGACACGGGGGAGCTGGCTTCTCCGGGGCTGTGCTTCCTGTACGGGGGCGCGTTTTCGCTGCCGCTGCTCGGCCTGTTCGTGCTGCTGGAACGGCGAGATCGGCTCGGCCCGAGTGACGCGGCGTTGCTCGCGGGCGCGCTCGGCCTGGTTGCGGCGATCGTGCTCGAGTACCACTGCGCGAGCGCTCACCGCGGGCATCTGCTGCTCGGTCACGCCAGCATCGGCTGGGCGTTCGTGGTGGCTGCGCTCGCGTGGGTTCAGCTTCGAGCCGCGCGAGCGCGCTGACGAGCCACTCGCGCGAGCATCAGCGCCAGAAGGCAGGCCGAAAAGCTCGGGTGGCCGCCGGGCGCTGCCGCGCGGCAACCGCAGCCAGCGCCGGAGCTCGCGTCTGCCGTCGGGGCTCGTGGGACGTCTCCTTCGCCGCCCGTGGCTCCTGCGAGCTCCGGATCCGAGCCGGCGCCACCGGCTCCGCTTTCGCCGAAACAGGCGGTGCTCGGTTCGACGTCGACTGGTTCGCAGCGCTCGGCGCCGAGACGCGCGCGGAGCTCCGGCCAGGTGGTGGCGCAGGCGCTCGCGACGCCGCTCGCCTGCGGGCACCCGACGGGCCCCTCCATGCAACTCTGCGCCAACAGCCGTGAGAACGTCGCGCCCCGATCGCGAGAGATGCCGATCACGAAGCCGTCCAGCGACTCACTCCCGCAGCCGAGCAATGCGTCGCCGGCGAAGCCGAGACAGGAGGCGCCCTGGCAGCGCACGCGTTCGAACTCGAAGCGCTCGCGGGAAGCTCGAAACGTGCCGTCGAAGGGGTTACTGGCGACGAGCAGCGAGCCGTCACCGGACAGCGCGAAGCCTTGCACCGGAGTCGGCATTTCGAACGGACGCTCCGAGAACGACTCGCCGCCGTCTCGCGTCTGCAGCAGCGCCCCCGGAATGCCGTAGGTGCGGACATAAACCGTGTTCTCGTCGGTGGGATCGATCGCGGCGATGTAGGGCACCTTCGAGCCGCTCGCGCCGGGGATCGAAAAGGGCTCGAACCGAGCACCGCGGTCGCGAGAACGGAACAGCACGCCCGCGTCGCGCGTGACGCCGCTCACGTAAACCACGTCGGGGTTGGACGGCGCGACGTCGAGCGTTACCGCGGAGGCCTCCGCAAGAACTGCCGCCTCGTCGAACGAATCGCCGGAGTCCGTCGAGAGCCAGAGACGCGAAGCCGCGTCGTCGGCAGTGAGCACCCACGCCGTCCCCGGCTCTCCAACGGATGCCGTCACGTCCCTGACCCGTTGGTCCGAAGGGAGACCGCCCGCGCGCGCGAAGCTGCAGCCGAGCGCGTCACTCCGGGACACGCCGTCTTCGAGACCGAGCACCAGCACGCCTCCCGCGAGCAGCGCCAGGGGAGGATCGGTGTTTTGGGGCCCGAAGGCGTCCTCGCAGACCAGCTGCCAACTCGCGCCGTGATCGCGCGTCACGAGCAACCCGAACGTCGCGCGCACGACGGCGTGGTCGGGATTGCCGGGCTCGACCACGAGCTGATTGGTCTCGGGAAAGCGACCGTTCGCCTGCGCTTTCGCGGCTGTCAGCAGCAGGCACAGCAAGAGCTTTCGCGCGACTCGGGGCATGTCCGCCACCCAATGCTAACCGACCGCGTCCAACAAGACACCGATGTCGGATCGAATCGGACCGAGCATTTCACGCTGGAAGATCTGCGCTGACGTCGTCAACGGCGGTGCTAGCGTCGCTGTGTGACGACGCGCGGCCTGTGGGGCTCGATCTTCGCCGGCTTGGTGGCGTTGCCCGCTTGCTCGGGGAGCGGTCCCGACTCGGGGAGCGGCGGCTCCGCGGGAACGGCGAGCACGAACGGCGGCACGAGCGCTGCTGGAGCGAGCGCCGGCGGCGCGAGCGCATCGACCACGGGTGGCAACCGGCCAACAGGCGGCGTCACCAGCAACGGGGGCAGCTCGAGCTCCGCTGCGGGAAGCAACGCATCCGGCGGCGTCACCC
>JALYWZ010001044.1 GCA_030852505.1 Myxococcota bacterium
CGAATAGCAGGTCGTAGGCTTTGACCGGGTCGATGATCTTCGACAAAGGCTCGCCGCCCGGGCCGAAGGAGAGCGTCGTGCCCGACTTGAGCTCTTTGGTGCCGACCGCGAGGGCAACGCTCGTCACACGGGTGGCGCTACCGAGCTTGTGCTCGACGGCCAAAAACTGATCGAGCGAGCTGTTGGAAGGCTTGAGATCGCCGTTGATGCGGCTACCCGTGAGGATGGCCCCGCACGTGTCGTGACCGTTCGCGCTCGACAGGATGTCGATGCCCTCGATCGCGATCAGCCTGTCCTTGAAGGGCGCGAGCGGCGAGAGCGAGCTGTTCTCGAACTCCAGATCGAAGCTGGTCTCCGTGTCCGTGCCGCGAGCGACCCAGTGCTCGGCGCACACGCCGTGCGGGTGATAGATACCCACGAACTTCAGCGGCAGCGCGTCGCCCATCGACTGGGCGTACGAGTTCTCGATCAGGCGGAAGAACGGCAGCGAGGCAAAGCCTCCACCCACGGTTCGGAGGAACGCGCGGCGACTCGACGGCTTCATGGCAAGACGATCCGTTGTGAAAAGAGGGGGTTTTGCACGAGAGAGAGCAGCACGCGCTTGAGGTTGCCTTGCTGGAGCGGGTTCGATTTCACCGAGGCGTCCTCGGCTTCCCAGAGCTCCTTCCAGTAGCGAACGAACTCGTTCTCTGCGTCCTTGACCGCGGCGTCGCTCCGGCCGATCGAGCCGCGGAACACGTGACGCGCGAAGCACTCGCGCACCTCGGGGCTCTCGGACAAGCGCGCCACGAGCGCGTCGCTGTCCGCGTAGTCGCCGTCCAGCCAGGTGCCCGCGCCGAGCACGGCGTGGCTGTCGACGACGGGGCCGTCGGTCTGGCCTTGCAGCACCACTTCGCGTTCTCGATAACGGCCCATGCCGTCGTAGGACTCGAACACGAAGCCGAGCGGGTCGATGATCCGGTGACAGCCGGCGCAGGCCGCGTCCTGCGAGTGAGCCGCGAAGCGGTCGCGCGTCGACTTGGAGGGGTCGGGCAGCGGCGGCACGACCAGGATGTTGAGCTCGCTCGGTGACTGGATCGGCAGACAGGCCAGCCGCCGACCGATCGTCACGCCGCGGAGCACCGGGCTGCTCTCGTGGGCGTGGGCGAACACGGAAAGAAACGCGCCCTGGTTCAGGATGCCGCGCCGCCTCTCGAGGGAGATACGACCCTGCGCGGCGTTCACGCCGTAGAGCTCGGCGAGCGGCGCTTCGAGCATGCCGCTCGAGTAGGTGTAGTCGGCGTTCAGGAGCTCGCCGACGGTGCCGGTGGAGCGCCCGAAGACCTCCGCGATGAACTCGCGGGTCTCGCGGGTGAGCGGCGCTTTCACCGCGTCGAACCCGGGGTAGATGTTGGAGTCCTTGGCGGTCGCGCCCAGCCGATCGATGCCGAGCCACTCCTCGATCATCCGAACCACGCGAGCCGGCAGCTCGGCTCCGTCGATCAAGGCGTTCATGGCTTGCCGGCGGCCCTCGGGCGTGTCGAGCTCCCCGGCCAGCGCCGATGCGACGAGCGCCTCGCTCGGCGGACCCGCAGTCGCGATGTACGACAGCGAGGAAGCGAGCTCGTACGGAGTCAGCTGGACCTTGGTGCCCGGGCTCGAAGTGCCCTCGCCGATTTCGGTCAGGTAGAGGAAGCCCGCCGACGAGAGCATGCCGCGGACCACCTGTTCGATCCCGTCGGCGTACGAGGCCCCTTCGGCGCCGACTCGATACAGATCGAGCAAGCCATCGTTCTCGCCCGGCCCGTCGATCTCGGCGGCGGCCAGTGGGCGCCGATAGACCTTCGCGCCGAAGCGCTCGATGAACTGCTTCGCGCAGGCCTCGCCGGAGTTCGGATCCGAACAGGGTGCGAGCTTCTGCACGTCCGCCTTGACGGCGGCGGCGAGCGTCTCCGCGGCCGTCGCGTATTGCCGGGCGACCACCGGATCCACGCGCTGGGCGTCGTTCAGCGTGAAGCCGGCCTGACGGGCGTCGGGCGGGAAATCGTAGTCGATGGACGGGCTCACCGCAGAGCCCAGCAAGGAACGGGCGCTCTGGTCGTACTCGGCGTTGGCGAGGCGGCGGATGCGCGCCGGGATCAGCGCGTCCGGGTTTTCGGGAGGGAGCCCCTGGCCCGCACCTCCCGTGGAGGCCGCGCCGTTCGAGACCGCACCGTTCGAGACCGCGCCGCCTCCGGGAGC
>JALYWZ010001045.1 GCA_030852505.1 Myxococcota bacterium
TGCACTACGTGAACGACCACCGCATCACGCTCGAGTGCTGCCCGTCCAGCAACGTCCAGACGGGCGCGGTCCGCGACCTCGCCAGCCACCCGCTCAAGCTGTACCTGGACCTCGGGCTGCGCGTGACTGTGAACACGGATAATCGCCTGATCACGGACACTTCGGTCTCGCGCGAGCTCTACCTGGCGCACACGGAAATGGGCATGTCTTTCAGCGACATCCGCCACATGATCGTGGCCGGCTTCAAGTCGAGCTTTCAGCCGTTCCACGAGCGCCAGGCTCAGCTCCGCAAGGTCGCGCAAGAGCTGGCCCGCTACAACGAAGACGGCACCTTGCGCGAGGGCCCGCCCCCGTCGGATCCCGTCGAGCGCCTGCGCGCAAGCGCCGAAGTCGTCGCAAGCGCCGAGTAGGCAGACGAGAGCCCCGTGGCTGCACGGGGGCGGCTCTGCAGAGCCGAGTCACAGTCACGATCCTGACTGCAGTCGAGGGCACGTGAGCACCCGGCGCAGCGGGATCCAAGCAAGAGCCCCACTCGCCGGCGTCGTGGCGGCGAGGCATCCCGCTGGAGCCGGGTCCCAGTCACGATCCTGACTGTGACTTCGCGTTGGCGAGGACCCCCGCGCGGAGCTCCGCGAGCTCCTGGTGCAGCTCTTCGAAGTACAGATCGAGGTACTCGGCGTGGATCGCGGAGGCATGGGGCGTGAGGTACAGATTCGGCACGCCCCAGAGCGGTGAGCTCTCGGGCAACGGCTCCTCCGGAACCACGTCCAGGAACGCGCCCGCGATTTGGCCCGAATTCAGCGCGGAAGTCAGCGCGGGCGTATCGATCGCGTTTCCGCGCCCGAGGTTGTACACGTAAGCGGTCGGCTTCATGCGCGCGAAGGCGGCGGCGCCGAGCAGCGAGTCGGTCCCCGTGTCGCCTGGCAGCACGCACACGACGTGATCGGCGTCCTGAACGGCGTCCAGCAGCGCGTCCACCCCGAACACGCGATCCGCGAAGGCTCCGCCGCGGCTCGGATCGCGCCGCACCCCGTGCACGCGCACGCCCAGACCTTTCAACAAGCGCCCGCAATGTTCGCCGATCGCGCCGTAGCCGACGATCAGCGCCGTCTGCCCGGCGAGCCGGTGCGTATCGACGTAAACGCTGCGGTCCCAGCGCCGCCCGTGTTGCGCCGCCTGCGCCATCCCGAAGCGCCGGTTCATGAACAGCACCATGCCGATCAGGCTCTCCGCCATCAAATGCCCGTGGAAACGGCCGAAATGCAGCGAAACGCGGCCGCTCGGGTCGGGCTCGATGCCTTCTTTGCCGGCGGCCGGTGTGAACACGTGCGCGAGCTTCCGTGCGCGCGCATACCAGTCCCGCTGAAAGCGCCAGACCACGACCGCGTCGGCTTCGGGCAAGCGCGCGAAGAAGTCCGCGTCACCCGCGCAGCCGACCAGCGTCACTCCTGGGACTGAGCGCGCCAGGTTCGAAAGCTGGCGCTCCGTCGCGACGAACTCCGGAACGCCGCTCTCGAGGTGGACGAGGACGTGCACGCGCACCCGTCAGAGCACGAGCCCGGCGCGCACGTCGCCTTCGACCGCGCGCTCCAGCGTTTCGATCGCTTTCTCGACGTCCGCGCTCGCGGCCTCGGGCACGCGGATCAAGAAGCGCACGTAGAGATCGCCGGTCTGGCCTTGCCGCGAGACGCCCTTGCCCTTGAGCCGCGCGACCTGGCCGCTCTGGGCGCGCTTCGGCACCGTGAGCGTGACCGGCCCGTCCAGGGTCGGAACCCGCACTTTTGCGCCGCGATAGGCCTCGCCGACGGTGATCGGCAGATCGAGGTACAGGTCGAGCCCGGAGCGCTCGAAGAAGGCGTGCGGTCGTACGCGCAGCGTGATCAGCAGATCCCCTGCGGGGCCGCCCTGAGCGCCGGGCGCACCGTGGCCGGGAACGCGCACCTTGTCGCCGTCACCCGCTCCGGCGGGAACGCGCACGGTGACCTCGTCACCGCCGTCTTGAAGCCGCAGCTTGAGCTCGGCGCCTTTCAGCGCCGACAAGAAGTCGACCGCGACCTCGCTCTGCAGGTCCGCGCCGCGGCTGGGACCGCGTCTAGCCGAGCGCGCGCCGAACATCTCGCCGAACAAGTCGCCGATGCCGCCGCCGCCGCTGTCGCCGCCTCCACCGAAAAAGTCTTCGAAGCGCACCTCGCCGCCACCCCCGCGCCGCCCGGCACGCGC
>JALYWZ010001046.1 GCA_030852505.1 Myxococcota bacterium
CCGCGAGGTTCGCCGACACTTTGCGCAGCGTGGCCTCGCTCGCCGAGTGACCGGCGTCGCGCAGCCGCTCGGCCGCGAGCCGGCGCATCTCCGCCAAAGCCTCGCGGTGCTCGGCGGCAACCGACAGATCACCGCCACGCAGCTTGGCGGCCACCGAGAGCAGCTGCTCGAAGCGCTTCTTTTGCTCCCGATACAGCTGGTTCACGACCCAGACCGAAACCGACGGCTTCTCGAGCGCCGCGAGCTTCTGCGCCGCGGCCTTGTCTCCGGCGCTCTTGAGCTCGGCGGCCAGGCGCTTGCGCTCGGCCACGAAGCGCTCCGGGGCCGCCCGGTACAGAAGCTCCACGGCTTCTTCAGCCGTCACGACCGAGCACTCGCACGCGGAACCCGAGCTCCTGGCTCAGCGCCACCATCTCGCCGAACACGTCGCCGTACGCGACCGCAACGTGGTTCGACTGGTAGTGCGCCATCAACGTGTCGCGGTCGACTCCCAGGTCCGCGGCCATGAACGGCCACTCGCGCGTCGTGCCTTGC
Source organism: Myxococcota bacterium (assembly GCA_030852505.1). Taxonomy (GTDB): domain Bacteria; phylum Myxococcota_A; class Polyangia; order Polyangiales; family Polyangiaceae; genus PMG-095. Next base: position 535 of record JALYWZ010001046.1, read on the forward strand.
CACCAGGCGTCGCGCTTCTCCGGCGGCAGCTTCACGACCTCGCCGCGGCCCACGTCCATCCACAACACGTCGTTCTTGATGTAAGCGCGCGCCCAGGTGATCTCGCCCGGCAAGCTCTCGCCGGCGAAGGTACCGCCCGGGGTCGGGAAGTAGAGCGCAGGCTGACGGTAGCTGTGCGCGCCCTTCAACGTGTTCGGATCGTGGTTGAACGCGTACGCTCCGCACGAACCCGAGTTCAAGAGCACCCACAAGAACCGCCCGTCGTGCTCGGCTCCCCAGCGCACGTCGTGGAACATCACGGCCTGGTGCAGCCCCTTGTCCTTGAGCAGTCGCTTCAACATCTCCATCGGCACCACGTTGCCCTGATCGGCTTCGGTGGCGCAGGCGATGGTGTCTCCGTCGGTCTCGGGGCGGGCGCTCGAGTTGAACAAACCCTCGGCGAGATCGGACGGCGGACGCAGCGGGATCAGGCCGAGCTGGTACTGCCAACCCAGGCAGTCCGCGCCGAACTCGCGCATCAAGTCGAGCACGACCAGGTAGTCGCGGAGCTGCTCGCGCGTGGCCTGCTCCGTGAAGTCCGTGGCGTCGCCCTCACCCCAATGAAACACCACGCCCTTGTCCTTGACGAATGCGAGGGCGTCCGAGATGCGCTGCTCGCTGATCGTGCGCCCGCGGTCGATGATCCACGCCTGGTCGATCTTGTGCTCGGCGAAGGCGTGCTTCGACAGCAGCCGCGGCCCGAAATAGCCGTTGATCATGCCCATCGAGGTGTCGCCGAGCATCAAGATCAGCGGGCGGCGCCGCTTGATCTCGGCCGCCACCTTGCGGGCGCGGGCGGAAGCCGATTCAGAGATCGGCGCGTGATAGCGGATGCCGTCCTCGGCGTAGGGGATCGCTCCCGAAGAACACCAGGTGTCCAGCCGCTCCATGAACAGTGGGTCGGCCGAGAAATCTTCGGAGCTGGTCCACACGCGCGAGTGCTTGCGGTTCAAGCTCTCGAGGCAAGCGCCCGTGTTGAGCAAGCCGACGAGCCCCGGCCAGCGCCCGGAGAAATTGCTCGCGAGCAGCAGCGGGTTGTCCTTGCCCAGCACGCCGTCGCAGGTGTGCGGACCGTACACCCAGTGCACGAACACGCCGACCGTCGGATCGTCGATCGGCCCGAGCTTGTCGCGCGACTCGTGCGGCTTGCTGAGGAAACCCTCGACGCGGTAGGGCGCGCGGCCCAGCTTCTTCAGCGCACGCTCGAGCTGAACCGTGGCGGCTTCGATGTTCGGAAGCGCCAACTCGTTGGGTTTCGCGCGCGCGTCACCCGGCCAATAAACCGCGACTCTTTTCGACATGGCGAACGCTCCTTGGTCGGAACGTTCGCCAGTCTAGTCGGACCGTCAGTTCTCGTCTTTGGTCGCGTCTTTCGCGGCGTCGCCCGCGTCTTCCGCGGCTTCGCCCGCGCTTTCGCTGGCTTTCTCGGCGGAGTCTGCGGCGTCGTCGGCCGCCTCGTCCACCGCTTCACCGGCGTTCTCGGCCGAGCCATCGGGCTCCTCGGCGGGCTTGTTGCTACCGCCGCAAGCGGCAGCGAGACCAAACAGGAACACGGGTGCCAATCGAGTCAGGAGTTTCATGGGGCCGCCCGTTTGCAACGCACATGCCGTGCCGCGAGCTTTGACGAGTCGGCGAAAATTCCGCGG
>JALYWZ010000309.1 GCA_030852505.1 Myxococcota bacterium
GCTGGAGCCGATGCGCTCGCCGGCCGCGACTCGAGGCTCGGGTGCGGCACGCCGGCCTCGCCGGACAGCGGACGGAAGCGGTCGAAGTTGGACGCGAGAAAGCCGGCCAGCGCCGCCGCGATGAACAAGCTCGCGCCGAGCAGCTTGCCGCGCCGTGGCGGCGCGCTGTCGAGCGGGGCCGGGATCGGGGCCGTGACCACCGTCGCCGGCAGGGTCGAGGAGACCGACGAGGCGGCCTCGGTCGAAGGTAAGCGTCGAGAGGAAGGCGGCGGAGTCGAAACTGCGAGCTTCTGGCTATCGCTGGCAGAAGGCGCGAGCGACAGAGCGCGCGCGATGGCTCGCCGCTTCACGTCGAGCTCGGCCGAGCACACCTTCTCCACGAACGCCGCGAGCGCCGGCTCGTCCGCGCGCTCGGGAGTCGCGCGCAAGAGCTCGTTCGCCATCTCCGAAGCAGTCGCGAAGCGGTTCTCGGGGGAGTGCTCGAGCGCGCTCAGCACGACGCGCTCCAATGCACGCGGGAAACCCGGAAGGAGCTGGCTCGGCGGGCGCGGCTTCTCGCCGACCCGGATGCGTTGCATGATCTCGCGCGGCGACTTGCCCGGAAACGGGTGCTGGCCCGTGCTCAAGAGGTAGAGCACGATGCCGAGCGAAAACAGATCCGCGCGCCGGTCGAACTCGCGCCCTCGGATCTGCTCCGGCGCCATGAACGACAGCTTGCCGGTTACCGCGTTGGTGCCGGAAGCCGCGCCCAGGGTCGCGCGCGCCACGCCGAAGTCGATGAGCTTCGCCGCGCCGGCGCCGGTCAACATGATGTTCTGCGGCGAGACGTCGCAGTGCACGAGGCCGAGGGGGTGACCGGACCCGTCGCGCAGCTCGTGCGCAGCGTGCAAGCCCTTGCAGGCCTGGACCACGATCTCCACCGCGACGCCGAGCGGGATACCGCAAGTACGGCGCGCGTTCTTGATCAGCGTGCTGAGCGACTCGCCGTCGAGCCATTCCATCACCAGGAACAGCACGCCCTCTTGCTCACCGACGTCGAGGTACTGCGCGACGTTCGGGTGCTGGATCGCGGCGGCGTGGCGGGCCTCGTCGAGCAGCATGTGCTCGAGCGCCTGGCCTTCGGGGCCGTTCGCGAGCAGCGTCTTCAGCGCGACCACCTTCTGAAAACCGCGCGTCCCTCGTAGGCGTGCTGCCCACACGCGCGACATTCCACCTTCGGCGACCGGGAACAGGAGCTCGTAGCGCCCGAACGGTTCGCCTACTTGGAAATCGGAGAGACTACGACGCATTCTACTCGGGGTCGGTTTAACTCCACGGAGAGAGCAACTACGCAGCAGATGCTCCGTGACAGCCGCGCCAGAGATGAGCGTCGCTGCCAGCTGCCGATGAACGCAACGGCGGCGACGACTCGATCATAATAGCGTGGGACGAAGCTCCACGCCCACCTCTCACGGGTGAATTCGCCTGGATTTGCGCCGAGCCCGCTTCGCACAGACGGGGACTCGTGCGCAGAGGGTAGGCAAGTCGCCATCGCCTGAGGCAAGCTCCGAACGCATGAAGCGCAAGCCGCGCTCCGAAACCAAGCGCAGCCTCGAACGCAAACAGGCACGCGCAAGAGAGCGCCTCGCAGCCGACCGCGAGCGCTTGTTCGAGCTCGAAGCCGGCGGAGCGCCGCGCGTTGCGCTGCAAGTGCCCTCACCCTCGGTGATCGACGCACACGTCTCGCGCGTCCCCTGCCCGCGCTGCGAGGGAAAGCTCGAGCTCCTCGAGCAAGCGGCCGTCACCCTCGACGGTGTGCGTTTGCGCGAGGCACGCCTGAAATGTCGGGCCTGTGGCTCCCCGCGCTCGCTCTGGTTTCGGATCCTGAGCGACACCTCGAATTAGTCGAGCCGAGGGCGCTGGGCTCTCGTTTCGTACTTCCGCCCACACCGGGCATTCGTGCGGGGTAGCGCCCGCCAATCGTTTCGATAGCGTCCGGGGGCAGAGTCGGCATGCTATACGGCCGTGCGAAAAATGCAGCGCTCGTGGCTGGGTCTCTGGTTGACGTTTTCCTCGCTGACGCTCGCTCTGCCGGCGAGCGCGCGCGGTCGCATGCTCACGGCCGAGCCGCGCGAAGGAGAGAAGATCCGCATCGACGGCGACCTGCGCGAGTGGCCCGCGAAGACCGCGCCGCTCTCCGAGGTGCTGCGCGGGCCCGCTCTTTCGGCGGGCGCCGTCGTCGGATACGACGCGAACCACCTGTATCTGGCGCTGCGCACGGCCGACAAGCAAATCGCGCGCACAGGGGAGGCTGGCGACGCCGAAGACCATGCAACCCTGACCATCGCCTTCCCGCGCGGTCGCGACTACGCGACGTACGAGGTGCGCATTCACCCGGGGAAGCCCGGCAAGTTCCCGGCCGTCGTTCGCATGAACGGCAAGGCCGTGTCCGGGGCCAAGGCCGTCGAAAACCCGACCGACACGGGGCTGAGTCTGGAAGCGCAGATCCCCTGGAGCGCGTTCCGCGAGGCCAAGACGACGCGTGTCGGCCTGCGCGCGGCGGTCGGTTACACGAACGCCGACTCACCGGGAACCGTGAAGTCGGTGCTATCCACCAGCCTGGGGCAAACGGCGACCGGCATGCCGCCGTTGCTGCTCGAGGGAGAGCAGGCGCTCGAGACGCTGCTCCGCGACAACGGCCTGTCGGACCTGGCCACGCGCGAGGCCTACGGCAACGTGGGCGGCGGAGCGATGTACGAGCGCGTCGCCGTGTTCGGCAAATTCCTGACCGTGAGCGGCCCCGACTTCCGACAGGGCAAGGAGATGTCGTTCGTCGACCTCGGCTTCGGGTCGCAGGGCTCGGTGACCAAGGTCGAGCTCAACGACTTCGACGGCGACGGCCACGCCGAGATCGTGGTCCGAAAGCGCGTGGGCGCGCGCGACAAGTACCGCGAGATCCTGGAGGTGATGCGGATCGGCCGCGACGACGCGCCGTTCACGGCCTTTGCCCACGAAATCGCGGTCAAGACGCCGGACGGGCTGATCGCGAATCGGGTGAAGATCGAAGGCCCCACCATCGAAATCTCGCAGGGTAAACACGAGGGCTTCGAAGCGGACGAGTACTCCGAGCCGCTGCCGTCGAAGATGCCGAGCGTGCTGTTTCCCTGGCAGGCTCAGAAGAGCCGCGTCTTCCGCTGGCAAGGCAGCGGCTTCGGCTCCGAGACGGACGCTCCGCCCACCAGCGCACCGCGGAGCTCGAAGGTTTCGAAGTCGGAGTCGCAATCGGAGAAGGCACCGGAGCCGGCGCGGCTCGCTCCGCGGCCACCCACGGCCGAGGAGATGCTGGACCGTGTCTACGCCCTCTACCGCAAGGAGCGCGGCGCGGGCGGCGGCAAGCCGCGCTTCGACTTCGTGACCGACGTGGTCGGCGACGCAACGCCAGAACGCGTGTTGATCCACGGCAAGGACATCGTGGTCTTCGGCAAGGGCTTCCGCGGCGGCGCAAGCTACGCCTTCATCACCTGCGGCGTGGGCGATCCCAAAGACATCGTCGATGCGAGCGCGAGCGATCTGACCGGGGACGGCAAGGCCGAAGTCGTGGTGCGCGCGGTGCTGCACGCCAAGGCCAGCAAAGCGCTCGGCGGCGACGTGGTGGATCGCCATGCCTTCCTCGTCTACGGCATCCGCGGCGACTCCCTGGTGCGGCTGTTCGGCGCCGAGACCGGCCGCTCCGTCGGCAAGAATCAGATCCTCGGCAGCCTCAACATCAACCGTGCGGGTGGTGGCGGGGCGACGCGGATCGAGCTGCGCCCGTCGCGGGCGATCGGTTGGACCGAACAGACCTATCCGTTTCCGCCCGACACCACGGCCGCGGGCGGCCTCGAGCCGTTGCTCTTGCCCTGGACCCAGGAAAAGCGCAGCTACCGCTTCGACGGCTCGACGTTCGTCCGCGACTGAACGTCAGCGCTTGGCGCGGAGCGGTGCGGCTTCGTTGGCCTCGAGCTCGGCCAGGGCCTGGGCCAGCTCTTCCTGCTCCGCCGCCTCCAGATCCTGCGCGGAGGCTCGCACGCGCGCTGCGGGCGGGGGCGCCGGATCCGGCGGCAAGATGCCCATCTTTTGCTTCAGCTTGACCAGGTCCTCGTCGAGGCCGTGGGTTGCCTCGAGCTCGTGGAACTTGTGCCGCAGCACGTCGCCCGTGAACTGCTCGTTGAGCTCGGCGTGGGCCTCGGCTTCGCCCTCCATCCGCTCGATCTTGCCCGCCATGTCGTCGAAGGCCTCGAACGCGCTGGCGTTGCGCATTCCGCTCATCGTCTCCTGGATCGAGCGCTGGGCCTCGGCGCGCTTCTTGCGAGCGATCAGCAGGTTCTTCTTGCGCTTGGCCTCTTCGATCTTGTTGTTGAGCGCGCGCAGCGCAAGCTTCAGCTGCTCGACGGCGTGGGCCTGCTTCTGGTGCTGCTCGCGGAACTGCTCGGCCTGGCTGTCGTGCTCTTTCTTCCGCGCAAGCGCCTCCTTGGCGAGGTTCTCGTCGCCTGCGCGCAAAGCGAGCATCGCCTTTCGCTCCCACTCGGCGGAGAGCGCCAGCTGCTCGCCGGCCTGTTTCTCGAGCCGCTTTTCGTCGGCGATGCTCTCGCCGACCTGCTTTCGCGCTTCGTTGAGCTGCGAGTTCATGTCCACGACGATTTGATTCAGCATCTTCTCGGGATCCTCCGAGCGGCTGATCAGATCGTTGATGTTGGACTTGAGGAGCGCGGCGAGCCTCGAAAAGATTCCCATGGGTGTCTCTGGTTCACTGAGGTTGGCGGAGCTTCTGGAGCACGGGCACGTGTTCGGCAAGCGCGAGATCCATGTCGGCGAGGACGGCTTCGAGCTCGCCGAGATCGGCGCTCTCGAGCTCGAGCGCCGCCGACAGCACGATCCGCTGCTGATCGAGGCCGTAGGCGGCGTGCAGCAGCGCGCTGTGATTCAGCTCGAGGAGCTTCTGCAACAACCCGAGCTTCGCCGACGGCTCCGTCGGAACGTCGCCGATGGCGGCGCGAAATACCAACACCGGCGGTGAGAGCTTGAGGCCCACGAGCGGCCTGCCGACGCCGGAGCCGATCACGTAGGTTCCGTCCGGCAGCCGCTCGAACGGCCGCTCGAGACGGGTGAGGAACGCCTCCAAATCCGCATCCGCCTGGATCATCGACGCGGAGCCTACCACGTCTCTCGGAACGGGCCGCTCAACCGGCGGTTTCGAGCGGCTTGCCGTCGCGGCTGCGGCGCACCGGCACGACGTCGTCGGGGCGCGGCGGCTCCGGCTGAATCGTGACGTGGTCGAGCCCGTAGACTTCGCGCAAGCGCTCGGCCACGACGCGGCACACGTCCGTGCCGTGGCTGCCGCGCTCGAGGACGACGTGCGCCGTCAGCGTGTCGAAGGCGTCGGAGATCCGCCACACGTGCAGGTCGTGCACCTCGGCTACACCGGGGCAAGCGACGATGGTGCGCTCCACGGCCGCAACGTCGAGATCCGGCGGCGCTCCCTCGAGCAAGATGCCGGTGGTTTCGCGCAACACGCGGTAGCCGCTCCACGCCACGAGCACGGCGATACCCATCGATAGCAGCGGATCGGCGCGCACGAGGCCGAACCAGGTGACCGCGACGCCAGCCAAGATGGCCCCCACGGAGCCGAGCGCGTCGGACAGCACGTGCGCCAGGGCGGCGCGCACGTTGATGCTGTCTTTCTGGCCGCGCATAAGCAGCCAGGCCACGAGCAGGTTCACGAGCAGGCCGAGCACGGCCGTCACCAGCAGCATCTGCCCGTTGACCGCGACGGGCTCGAGCCAGCGCTCGATCGCCTCCTTCACGATCAGCACCGACACGCCGGCGAGCAACATGCCGTTCACGAACGCGGCCAGCACCTCCGCGCGGCGCAGGCCGTAGGTGGTGCGCTCGGTGCGCGGTCGCGACGCCATCTGCGCGGCGATCAGCGCGAGTCCGAGCGCGCCGGCGTCCGCCAGCATGTGTCCGGCGTCGGCGATCAGCGCGAGGCTCTGCGCGTAGAGCCCGACCGCGACCTCGATCAACATGAACGAAGCCGTGAAGATCAGCGCGAGCCGCAGCGCACGCCGAGATGCATCGCCGTGGTGATGCCCGTGCCCACCGTGCGCGCCATGCGCGCCATGGCCGCCGTGCGCACCATGCCCGCCGTGCGAGCC
>JALYWZ010001047.1 GCA_030852505.1 Myxococcota bacterium
CCAGCGTAGCCGCGAGCGAACGGCCGGTGCCCACGCCGTCCGCACCGCCCGCCGTCCAAGCTCCGCCACGCAACGTCGCGGTTCGCCCGGCCTCCACACCGAAGCGCCCCGCAGCCACGGCTGCCCCCTCGACGCACCCGAAGAACGCTCGCCGCACCACGGACCTCGGTTTCTGAGTTCAGCTCCGTAAGGAATCGGGCTAGAAATGGGGATCAGGATTTTCTCGATGCATCGCTCGTGGTCCATTCCAGTGCTCGCGCTCTCGCTCGGCTTGTCGCTACCGCGGCCGGCGTTCGCGCAAACCCAGGCCGAAAACATCGCGGCCGCGCGCGCGCTCGGTATCCAGGGCGTCCAGCTCGCGGACGACGGCAAGTGCGCCGAGGCGATCCCTCCGCTCGAGCGGGCGGAAGCGCTGTATCACGCGCCGAGCATTCTCGGGCGGCTCGGTGAATGCCAGGTGGCCGTCGGGCAGCTCGTGCTCGGAACGGAGAACCTGAACCGCACGGTGCGCGAGCCGCTGGCGCCGAACGCGCCGCAAGCCTTCCGCGACGCGCAAGCGCGAGCGCAGAAGGTGCTGGACGCTGCGCTGCCGCGGATCGCCAAGCTCTTGATCCGCGTGTCTCCCGAGGTGCCGGATGTGAAGGTGCGGGTCGGCGATGCCGAGGTGCCCGCCGCGTTGCTCGGCGCCGAGCGCCCGACCGATCCCGGAACGCACCAGGTCAGCGCTTCGGCGCCGGGTTACCTGGAGGCGCAATCGTACGTGACGCTCACGGAGGGTGGACGGCAGGAGCTCACGCTGTCGCTGGTAAAGGATCCGAATGCCGTCGCCACGCCCGCCGCACCGGCGACGGCGCCAGCGCCCGCTGAGCCGGCAGCGCCGATCTCTCAGCCGCCGCCCGTTCCAGAGTCGAAGCCGAAGACCGCGGCGTACCTGCTGCTCGGCGTCGGCGCGGCAGGGCTCGTCACCGGCAGCGTCACGGGCTTGATGGCGCTCAGCAAGAAGAACGACCTGGATTGCCCGGACCACGAGTGCCCGCCAGGCACGCAGCAAGACAACCTCGACAGCGCCAAGAGCCTCGCTCTGGTGTCGACCATCGGCTTTGGCGTGGGCGTCGCGGGTGCCGTGATCGGCACGATCCTGCTCGTGTCGGGCGGGTCGAACGAGCGCCCGCAGACCGCGGCGTTACCCCGCACCAGGCCGTACGTGCGCGGCAACACGATCGGGCTCGAAGGGAGTTTCTGATGAGGAAGCGATTGCGCGCCGCGTCTGCGACGGCGCTGTGCTTGCTGCTCGTGTCGGCGGGTGGCTGCGCGAAGGTGATCGGCCTCGATGATTTCAAAGACACCGACGAGGCCGCCGAGGAAGAGCGAGAGACGCCCCCCGCGGGCCTCAGCTGCGATCTGCCGCGCATCACCAACTCTTGCGCCAATTGCCTGCACACCGCTTGCGAGGCGGAGTGCCGGGGCTGCGGCGGCAATCCAGACTGCAAAGCCATCCTCGACTGCACCGAGGACTGCACGAGCGGCACCGGCACCTGCTTCAACGACTGCATCGAAAATAACCCCGGCGGGGCCGACGACTTCCTGAACCTGTACTCGGACGTGGCGTGCGCCTTCACCACTTGTAAATTGGCTTGCCTAGGCCGGCGCGGAGACTTGCTGGAACCGTGCAACCTGGGTGAACAGTGCGCGAGCGGGCTGTGCTCGGGCCGCGTGGGCGGGTGGTGTACGGCTCAGTGCGCAACCTCCGCGGATTGCGGCGAGGGCAACGGCTGCATCGCTCTGCCGAACGCGAACGTCTGTTTCATCGGCTGCGCCACCAATGCGGACTGCTATCCAGGGCTCGTTTGCCAGGCCGCCAACGACGTGAGCGGCGTCACGGGAAAAGTCTGCGCCGGGATCGCGCCCTGAGCGCAACGCGCTGATCCGGTCGGCGTGAAAGGCGCGCACCGTGCGCTGCAATTTCTCAGCGTCACGCCATCTTGATCCGACACAGGTTTTTTCTTTGACGGGACTATCTGCCTAGCGACACTGCGGGTGGATGCTTCGGCGCTTCGCATTTTTGTCTGCGTCGCTCATCGGCTGCACGGCAGAGATGGGAGAGGTGCCGTCTGCGGGCGGCATCACCCCAGCGGGCGGGGCCAGCACGGGGCTCCCCGGGCCGGCGGCGGGCGCCGCACCGATGGCGGGAACGGCGGGTTCTCCGCAGGTTTCTGG
>JALYWZ010000310.1 GCA_030852505.1 Myxococcota bacterium
GCTCGGCGGGTGCCGCGCCGTTGGCAGGCGGGCGCGGTGTGGGCGCGGCCTGCACGGACGACAGCGGTTGGGACGCCGGCAACTGCGTGGATCGAGTGTGCTGCGAGGGAGCGTGCGGGGGCTGCGACGCTTGCGCGGCCGAGCTCACGGGCAAAAGCAACGGGATCTGCGCGCCGGTGCTGGCGGGACAGGATCCGCATTCGACATGCGAAGACGAGACGCCGACCAACGAATGCGGACTCGACGGATCGTGCAATGGTGCGGGCGCCTGTCGCAGGGCCGGCAAGGGGCACCTGTGCGTCGCGGCGACGTGCTTCGACAACACGTTCACACCGGCTGCGATTTGCGACGGCGAGGGAGCTTGCATGGCAGGGACGCCCGAACCTTGCGGAATGTATCCCTGTGAGCCGAGTGGCTGCGCGAGAACCTGCTCGTTGGACGCGGACTGTGGCGAGAGCAGCTACTGCAAAACCGCGACCGGCACGTGCGCCGCGAAAGCACCGAACGGAACCCCAGCCAGCGCAGCGTTCGAGTGCTCGTCGGGGATCGTAGCCGACGGAGTCTGTTGCGACACCCCGTGCGCGGGATGCCGGGCGTGTTCGGGCGCTCCGCTCACCTCGGGGCTGGCCGGGCAGTGTCTGGACGTCGTGGCCGGCGAAGACCCGCACGAGGCGTGCACGGACTCCGGCGCGTTGTGCGGTGCCGATGGCGCCTGCGATGGCGCCGGAGCTTGCCGCACCACGCCCCGAGAGGGCGAAGCCTGCAGCCCAGACCCGAGCGACCGCTGCGTGACGGGCGGGACTTGCCGCTCGGGAGCGTGCCAGGGCGCGGCCGCCACGGTTTGCCCAATGCCGGCCGGCCAATGTCGCGTGCGCGGCACCTGCGATCCCGCTACGGGAAGCTGCTCCCAGGCCGTCGCAGAAGACGACGCGGTCTGCGACGACAGTGATCCGTGCACGGATGACGATCGCTGCACGGACGGGCTCTGCGCCGGCACGGCCAAGGTCTGCAACTCGCCGCCGGCGTGCAAGGCCGCCACCACGTGCTCGGCAGGGCAATGCACGTACGCGCAGAACGTCACGGACGGCCTGCGTGACGAGAAGTGCCCGGCGGCCACGCCGTTCTGCTTCTACGGGAGCTGCACGAAGTGCCGAACGAACTCCGACTGTTCGGGCAGCACGCCGCACTGCCACCCCGTCGCGCACGATTGCGTCTGCCGACTGCCGAGCTCCGGCAACCTGCTCGCCAACCCCGGTTTCGACGACTGGCAGGTGGACGCGCCGCGCGATTGGGGCTGGTACGGCACCACCGAAGGGGTCGCGTCCGTCCCCGACTCCGAGAGCTGCGACGGCTCGCGCGGCGCCCGTTGGGCCACGGGCGGGCCTGCTCAATGCGTGAACGTGACCGGCTCCAAGTCGTACTTCCTCGGGGGTAAGTTCAAGGACTGCGTCAGCGGCAACGTCGTCGAAGTCACGTACTACCCGGGCGCGGATTGCGGAGGGGACCTGTCCTCCTTCGTCAAGTTCGACATCACACCACAAACGAGCTGGAAGGCGCAGAGCTGGCAGCTCACTACGCCCGCCACGGCGAAGAGCGCCTTGCTCGGAGTTCTCGGCGAAACCCAGAGCGCCGATCAGCTCTTCTTCAATCCCGACGGCGCGCAGTTCTGAGCGCAATCAGTCTGCGCGCCGCAACAGCTCGACCGGAAACTGCCCCAAAATCTCGGCGACCGGCCGCGAACCGCCGTCGACCGCGGCTCCGCTCAGCACGCTCCGCCAGTCACCGGTTGGGAGCTCGAGCACGGTGTTGGACCAGTCGTCGCCGCGTGTCACGGGCAGGCGCTGCGCGACGGCGATGAGCCCGTTGCCGCGTTGAAATGCGACGACGTGCCCCGAGAATTTGCCGCGCACCGTGAGCGGTTCGTGGGCTTGGTCGAACGGCTCGGGCGACTCGCGGCGCGCACGCAGCACGCGCTGGATCAGCCACAGCTTGGGCAGGCCTTCGTCGGAGCGCGCGAGCGCGGCTTCGGGTGTGAGCTCCGGGCACTCGGCGAGCAAGCGCTGGCGCAGTCGATAGTCGACGGCGCGGCGGTTGTCCGGGTCCACCAGCGAGAGATCCCAGAGCTCGCTGCCCTGATACAGATCCGGAACGCCCGGCGCGGTCAGCTTGATCAGGGTTTGCGACAGAGAATTGATGCGCCCCGGCGTGATCAAGGGCCGCGTGAAACGCTCGAGATCGGCTAGAAAGTCCGCGTCCCCGAGCACGCGCTCGATGAAGCTCGAGAGCGCCGCCTCGTAGTCGGCGTTCGACTCCGTCCAGCTCGTGTGCTGTTTCTCTTCACGCGCGGCCTTGAGCAAGTAGGCCTTGGCGCGCTCGGCGTCGAGCGGGTACGCCCCGACCAGCGTTTGATAAAAGAGGTATTCGGCGTTGCGGCTCGGCCACTCGCCGGTGCGGTGGCGCTCGTTCTGGGCTGACCAGCGGAGCACGGCCGCTCGCCACTCGCCGGGGATCTCCGAGAGCGCAGAGAGCCGCGCGCGGACGTCCTCGCTGCGCTTGGTGTCGTGGGTCGAGGTCGCCAGCAACGCGCGCGGATAGCGCGCCTGCCGCTCGGCACACGTTGCATGAAACGCCGCCGTGTCGAGCAAGTGCCCCGGCGCGCCGCCGACCTCGTTCAGCGCCACGAACGGCAGGTAAGAATAAAAGGCCGTGTCCTCGACGCCCTTGGCCATGACCGGGCTGCTCGTCTGCTGGAAGCGCGCAACCAGCTCGGTTTCTGCCTCCCCGGTCACGCCGAGCGTCAGGATCTGCTCTTCGAAGTCGAACAGCGCCGCGTCGAGATCCGGCCGCGCTGCCTTGGCGCTCTCGATCGCCGTGTGGATCGCGGCGCGGTCTTCGTCCGACACCTTGCCGCGCTCGGGCTCGACGTACGTCCGGTAAACGGGGAACGCTGCCAGTGTCTCGCGCAGCACCTCGTGCACCTCGTGCCGCGAGTAGTCGCGGAAGCGCCGGTTCTTCTCGCAGATCGACAGGAACAGCGCGCTCAGGCGGTTCAGGTCGCTGCCGAGCAGCTGGACCAGCACCTGGCGCTTCTTCTCGCGGGCGAGCTCGGAAAACTCGCGCGACTCGCCGGTGAACTCGGCGTAGAACGCGTAGACCTCGGGCAGCGACGCGGGGTTCACGAACAAGCCGTTCAGCTCGTTCAAGAAGTCGTAGCCGGTCGTGCCGTCGATCGGCCAGTCCGCGCGCAGCGCTTCACCGGGCTCGAGGATCTTTTCCACGAGGATCCAGGCGTTTTTCGCGAGCGAGCGCAGCCGCGTCAGGTAATCGAGCGGGGCGCGCAGGCCGTCGATGTGGTCGACGCGCAGGCCCTGCACGCTGCCGCGCTCGATCAGCTTGCGGATCAAGCCGTGCGTGGCCGAGAACACGCGCGCGCTCTCGACCGAGGTACCGACCAGCGTGCTCACGTCGAAGAAGCGCCGGTAGCCGAGGTCCCGCGCCGCGGCGCGCCAGAACGCGAGGCGATAGTTCTGGCGACCGAGGAACTCGTCGAGCGCGTCCGGGTCGGCGTTGAGCGCTTCGATCTCGGTGTCGATGGCCGCCGCGAGCTCGGGCTCCTCGAGCAGCAGCTTGGCGAGCATTCGCTTCAGCACCTGCTTGTCGCGGTGACGCCGGTCCTGATCCTCCGGGGTCCGCGCCGTTGGGAGCGGCAGCGCCGCGTGGGCGTCGGCGAGGAAAGCGAGCTCGGTGCTCGCCGCGCGCGCCGCCGCCCGACCCAAGATCTCGGAGAGCGAGCGCGGGGCGGCCGGAAACTGATGATCGAAATAGCGCAGCAGAAAACTCGCACCCTCGCGGGCCAGTCGAATTTCGCCGGCTTCGATCACGCGGCCCGAATGGTCACCGAGGATCGGCAACAGCACCTTGTCGCGCAGCCGCTCTTCGGGCACCGACCACTCGACGTCGAAATAGCCGGCGTAAAAGCTCGAGGGGCCGTTCTCGAGCACGTCCCACCACCACGGGTTCTGTGGGCCTATCGCCATGTGGTTGGGCACGATGTCGAGCAGCTGGCCGATGCGGCGTTCGCTGAGCGCCTGGGTCATCCGCTCGTACGCAGCGTCGCCTCCGAGCTCGACGTTCAGGCTCTCCGGGTCCACGACGTCGTAGCCGTGGGTACTGCCGGGCGTGGCCTGGAGGATCGGTGACAGGTACACGTGACTCACACCGAGCGCTTCGAAGTAGTCGGCCAGTTGGGCCGCGTCGTCGAAGCCGAACTCCGGATTCAGCTGCAAGCGATAGGTGGCGCGCGGTTCCGGCGCGCCTGGAGGAACCGCCTCGGAGCTCATGTGCGTCTCGAACGCTTCTCGAGCTTGCGGGCGAGCTCGGCGGAGATGCGCTCGCTCGGGGGCTGATCCACGGCTTGCGTGCGGAACACCACCAACGAGCGTGCAGAGAGCGAATAGGGGCTCGGTGCGCCGGCGTCGAGCGCTTCGGGACGCGCGGTGTCGATCAGCCGCTCCCAAGCCTGCCCCTTGCTGAGCGGAGGGAGCGAGAACTCGATGGGCTCGTGGTGCCCATTCAACAGGATCAACACCGTTGCGCCTTCGATGTGACGACCGCGCTCGTCGACCTCGTCGATCAAGTCGCCCGCGAGGCGCATCCCGAAGCAACGCACGAAGCCGGCCCAGTCCTGGTCGCTCATGTCCTGGCCGGACGGCATGAAGAAGCTCACGTCGGTGATGCCCGAGCCGCGGATGCTTCGACCGTGGAAGAAGCGACGCCGCTGGAGCACCGGGTGCTGTGACCAGATCCGCGTCGTGCGCTGCACGAACCGCAGAAAGTCCTCTTGGTCCTTGCCGAGCTCCCAGTTCACCCACGAGATCTCGTTATCCTGGCAGTAGGCGTTGTTGTTGCCGCCCTGGGTACGACCGAGCTCGTCGCCGCCGCACAGCATCGGGACGCCCTGGGACAGCAGCAAAGTCGCGATGAGATTGCGCTTTTGCTGAGCGCGCAGCGCCAGCACCGCCTGGTCGTCCGTGGGACCCTCGGCGCCGCAATTCCAGCTCAGGTTGTCGTTGTGGCCGTCCCGGTTTTCTTCCCCGTTCGCCTCGTTGTGCTTCTCGTTGTAGCTGACGAGATCCTCGAGGCTGAAGCCGTCGTGGCAGGTGATGAAGTTGATGCTCGCGTAGGGGCGGCGGCCGCTGTGCTCGTAGAGATCGCTGCTGCCGGCGAGGCGCGTGGCGAGCTCCGATGCGGTTGCGTCGCCGTCGCCTTTCCAGAACTTGCGGACCGCGTCTCGGTAACGCCCGTTCCACTCCGTCCAACCCACCGGGAAGTTGCCGACCTGATAGCCACCGGGCCCGACGTCCCACGGCTCGGCGATCAGCTTGACCTGGGAGATCACCGGATCTTGATGGATGATGTCGAAGAACGCGCCCAGCTTGTCTACGTCGTAGAGCTCGCGGGCCAGCGTGGATGCGAGGTCGAAGCGGAAGCCATCGACGTGCATCTCTTCCACCCAGTAGCGCAAGCTATCCATGATTAGCTGCAAAACACGCGGGTTTTGCATGTTCAGCGTGTTGCCGCAGCCCGTGAAATCCATGTAGTAGCGCGGGTTGTCGCCGACCAAGCGGTAGTAGCTCGCGTTGTCGATGCCGCGCATGCTGAGCGTCGGGCCCATGTGGTTGCCCTCGGCCGTGTGGTTGTAGACCACGTCGAGGATCACCTCGATGCCGGCGCGGTGCAGGTTGCGCACCATGGTCTTGAACTGCACGACCGTGGGGATGCTACCCTTGGCGCTGTAGCGTTCGTCGGGCGCGAAGAAGCTCAGCGTGTTGTAGCCCCAGTAGTTGGTGAGTCCCTTGTCGACGAGGCCGCGGTCGTCTACGTGGTGGTGCACGGGCATCAGCTCGATGGCGGTGACGCCGAGCGCGAGCAGGTGCTCGATCATCGGATCCGAGCACAGGCCGAGGTAGGTGCCGCGCAGATGCTCCGGCACTTTCGGGTGGCGCATGGTCAGGCCGCGGACGTGCGCTTCGTAGATCAGCGTGCGGTGCCAGGGCGTGCGCGGCTTCTTGTCGTCACCCCAGGAAAAGGCGTTCTCGACCACCTCTCCGAGCGGCGCGTAGGCGGCGCTGTCGCGCGGATCCATCCGCAAATCCTCGTCGGG
>JALYWZ010001048.1 GCA_030852505.1 Myxococcota bacterium
CGCTCCGAAAGAGCGCCCGGGCGCGCCGGCTTTTTTGCGCGCGTCCTCGCACGCTGGAAGCCGCCGCGCCGGCTCAAGCTCACGCGCGAGGGCAAGTACTTCATCGGGGTGACGTTCGGCGTCGGCTTCGCGGCGATCAACACCGGCAACAACTTGCTCTACCTGTTGCTCGGCATGCTGCTGTCGTTGATCATCGTCTCGGGCGTGTTGAGCGAGCTCAGCTTGCGGAAGCTGACCGTGACGCGGCGCTTGCCCCCCCGCGCGCAGGTTGGCCGACCACACCTCGTCGAGATCGAGGTCTTCAACCACAAGAAGAGCGCACCCTCCTACGCGATCGAGATCGAGGATCTGCGCGCGGGGCAGCCCGCCGACAAGCGCTGCTTCTTCCTCAAGATCAGCCCGCAGTCGGCGCAGGTTGCGGCCTACCGCCGGACGCCCGCGCGCCGTGGCCGCGACCGGCACGTGGGCTTTCGGCTCGCGACCCGCTTTCCCTTCGGTTTGTTCGAGAAATCCCGGGAGGTGACGGCCGAGGGCGACCTCATCATCTACCCCGCGGTCGATCCCGTGGTGTTGCCGCCCGAGCCGAGCGGGGACCGCACGGGCGGCACCGCCAGCATCGGCCGCGGCACGGGTGACGAGGTGCTCGGCGTACGCCCGATGCGCGAAGGCGACGACCCGCGCGACATCTACTGGCGCAAGAGCACTCATCACATGGTGCTGCGCGAGCGCGGCCGCGAGACGCGCCGCGACGTCAGGTACCAGATCGAGTCGACGCACAGCGGCGAGGCACCGACGGAAGAGTGGAGCGCACGCTTCGAGCGGCGGATCCGCGAGACCGCGTCACGCGCCGTCGCTCACCTGAAGCGCGGCGATGCCGTGACGCTCACCACCACCGCGGGCGAGCGCGCCCGCTCGACCGGCGCGCTCGGCGCAGACCCCTTGCTGCGCTTCCTGGCACTCCTGGAGTCGCGGCCCGAGCCCGCGAAACCCGCCGAAAAGAAGCTGCCCCGCGCGTCATGAGGTTCGGGCTCGTTCATCGGATCATGACCGACGCGCTGGCGGCGCTCGGCTTGCTCGCGCTCGTGACGAGCGGAGAGCTCGACCGCTGGATCGCGGGCGGCGTGTTGCTCGGCCTGTGCCTCGCGCTGCTCGTGCCCGAGAGCTGGCACGACCGGCAGCTCTTGCGCCGCGTCGGCGTGGTCGGCCCGCTCGGTCTCCTGGGCTTGCAGATCGGGCGACTGGCGAGCGGCGCGGAGCTGTTGCCGGTCGCCGTCGAGTTTGCGGCAGGGTTGCAGGTGGTGCGCCTGGCCACGCGGCGCGGTGCCGCCCACGACCAGCAAGTGATCGTGCTGGCGCTGATGCATTTGATCGCGGGCACGGTGCTGGGCGGCGGTCTGGCTTATGGCCTGTGTTTCGTAGGGTTTTTGATCGTGGCGCCGGGCGCGCTCGTGCTGAGCCACCTGCGGCGCGAGGTCGAGGGCAACTACCGCCAGGGCGCGCGGGACCGCACCGGTCTGCCCGTGGACGTGCCGCGCATCCTGCGCTCCCGGCGCGTGATCGGGCGTCCGTTCCTGCTCTTCACGTGCTCGCTGTCGGTGCCGATCTTCGTCTTCACGGCGGCGCTGTTCGTGTTGTTCCCGCGGGTCGGCTTGTCGTTCTTGCTGCTCAACCACGTGCGCCCCGAGCGCATGGTGGGCTTTTCGGATCGAGTGGACCTCGGGGGCGTCGGCAAGCTGCGCACCGATCCGACGGTGGTGCTGCGCGTCAGCATCCCCGATTTGCCGCCCGAGCCGCCGCCGCGCCTGGCGCTGTACCTGAAGGGCACGGCCTTCGATCGCTACGACGGGCGGACCTGGTCGCGCAGCCGCCCCTTCGACCGTGCGCGCGCCGAACAACGCGGAAAAGCCGTGCGTTTGCAGCGATTTCCGGACCCAGTGCGCGACCGCAAGCTGATCGTCGACCTCGAGCCGATCGAGCCGCGCGTGGTGTTCCTGCCCGCGGATGCGGTGGCCCTGACCGTGGTCGCACCGACCAACGCGTTACTCGGGCAAGTGCCCGAGCTCGAGCTCGGCGCCGAAGGCAGCCTCTACTATCACACGCCCGACGAGCGCGGCCTGCGCTACGAGGTGTCGCTCGCCGGCCCGGACGACGCGCCGCGCGGCGCGCTCGAGCTCCCCGATCGCAACCGCTACCTCGGGCTGCCGCCGGATC
>JALYWZ010000043.1 GCA_030852505.1 Myxococcota bacterium
AAATGACGCGGCTCTGCGCCTGGCGCGCGCCATCAATGTGAAGTACTGACTCCTTCAATTCGAAAAGGAGCCTGAATGCGCGTCGAGGATCTGGCTCACGAAGAGCTGCTGGAGCTAGACCCCGAAGGCGGGACCGTTCGTTTCGCCGGGCAGCGGGCGCTCGTGATCGACGCGGTGGCGATGGGGCTGCTGCGAAAATACCTGGTGGAAAACTTCGGCACGCTCGCCGCGCGGACCGTGCTCACCCAGTTCGGATTCGCCCACGGCTGGCGCATGGCAGAGGCCATGGAGTCCGATTTCAAGTGGGACAGCCCTGACGACTGGGTCCGCGCCGGGAGCCGTATCCACGCGCTCGAGGGCCTGTTTCAGATCGCACCGGGAAGCGACGATCCGCAATCCCCCGACGGCATCGTCTTCGTCGCGTCCTACGAGGCCGAACAGCACCTGCTCCACTTCGGTCGCGCCGACGTGCCGGTGTGCTGGACGATCTCGGGCCTGACGAGCGGCTACCTGAGCCGCAGCACGGGCAAGGAGATCTACGTGCTCGAGGACAGGTGCATGGGTCAGGGCTACGCCGCCTGTCACCTGTTCGGTCGAACACGCGAGGCCTGGGGCAATGACCGAGCGGAAGAGCTCCGGTTCTTCGAGCCGAACCGTCTGAAGGAATGCCTAGACGTCTCGCTTCAACGCGTCACCGAGACGCTGAAGCTCGCAGAACGCAAGCTGCGTGAGCACCGCCGAGCGCTGGTCTGCGTCGCGAAGGACGTCGATGAGCCGCTCGGCATGGTCACGAAGAGCAAGGCAATGCGTGACGTGGTGGAGCTCGCACAACGCGTGGCCAAGGTGGACGCAACCGTGCTCATCACCGGCGAAAGTGGCTCGGGCAAAGAGCGTATCGCGCGGCTCCTGCACGACGAATCGACGCGCGCGGCAGGACCGTTCATCGCAGTGAACTGTGGCGCCATCACGGAAACGCTGCTCGAGGGCGAGCTGTTCGGACACGTCCGCGGCGCGTTCACGGGAGCGACCCACGATCGGCCAGGCCTGTTCGAGGCCGCAAACGGCGGTACGTTGTTCCTGGACGAAGTCGGCGAGGTCTCGCCCGGCATGCAAGTGAAGCTGCTGCGCGTGCTCCAGGAACGGGAGATCCGCCGCGTCGGCGAGAACAAGTCACGCCGCGTCGACGTTCGCGTCGCGACGGCCACGAACCGCGACCTCTTGCACGGCGTCGCCGAGGGCGTATTCCGGAAAGACCTGTACTATCGGCTCAAGGTGGTCGAGCTGCGCGTGCCCTCGCTGCGCGAGCGCAGAGACGACGTGCTGCCTCTGGCGCGGATTCTGCTAGGCGAGGCAGCGAGCCGGATGAAGCGGGACATCTCTGCCCTGGCCCCGGAAGCGGCCGACCAACTGCTTCGTTACGAGTGGCCCGGTAACGTCCGCGAGCTGGAGAATGCCATGGAGCGCGCCGTGGCGCTCGCGCGAGGAAAACGTGTGGAATGCGAGGACCTGCCCGAAGAGGTTCGCGACGCCTTCCCGAACCCGATGATCCTGAGCGGCCCGGTCAGGCCGCTGGAGGACGTCGAGAAAGAATACATCCTGGCTGCGCTCGAGCTGAACGGCGGAAACCAGACCCACACGGCCCTTCAGCTGAAGATCGGCTCGGCGACCCTGTATCGAAAGCTCAAGAAGTACGGCGTGGTCGCGGCGCGCCAGCCCTCCCAGAGGCCGCTCGGGGAAGCTCAGTAGTATTGCGAAGCAGAGTGGCCGCCAGCCGAGTGCTCCCGTGCCTCGGACGCTCGGTGTTCGCCGATCAGGCACTCGGTCGTCAGCATCAAAGCAGCGACGCTTGCGGCGTTCTCGAGCGCCGTGCGCACGACCTTGACGGGATCGATGACGCCCATGCTCAAGAGATTGCCGTACTCGCCCGTCGCGGCGTTGTAGCCGAAGTCTCCGGCGCCCACGCGGACTCTTTCGACCACGAGCGAACCCTCGACGCCCGCGTTCGCTGCGATCTGGCGCAGCGGCTCTTCGATGGCCCGGCGAATGATCCGCACGCCGGCTCCTCGTTCGCCCGTGAGCCCGAGCGCGTCCAGCGCCGTCTGCGCGCGGATCAGGGCTACGCCGCCGCCGGGGACGATGCCCTCCTCGATCGCGGCCCGCGTGGCGTGCAGAGCGTCCTCCACGCGCGCCTTCTTCTCTTTCATTTCGATCTCGGTGGCCGCACCCACCTTCAGGATCGCGACGCCGCCCACCAACTTGGCGAGCCGCTCCTGCAGCTTTTCTTTGTCGTAGTCGCTGGTGGTGGTCGCGAGCTCGGCCCGGATCTGCTCGATGCGCCCCCGGATCCCGTCCCGTGAACCTGCCCCCCCGATGATGGTGGTCGTGTCCTTGTCGAGCACCACGCGTTGGGCGCGTCCGAGGTCGGTCAGGGTCACGTTCTCGAGCCTGGTCCCGAGCTCTTCGCTGATGGATTGCGCTCCGGTCAGCGCCGCCATGTCCTTCAGCATCTCCTTGCGCCGATCACCAAAGTTCGGCGCCTTCACCGCGGCGCAGTTGAGCGTGCCGCGCAGCTTGTTGACGACCAGCGTGGCCAGCGCTTCGCCTTCGATCTCGTCGGCGATGATCAGGAGCGGCCTTTCTTGCTTTGCGATTGCCTCGAGCACGGGCAACAGGTCCTTCATGTTCGACAGCTTCTTCTCGCAGACCAGCAGGAAGGGCTCGTCGAGCACGACCTCCATGCGCTCCGCGTCGGTGACGAAGTACGGCGAGAGGTAGCCGCGATCGAACTGCATCCCCTCCACGACTTCGAGCGTGGTCTCGGTGCTCTTGCCTTCCTCGACGGTGATCACGCCTTCTTGCCCGACCTTCTCCATGGCCTCCGCGAGTTTTTCGCCGATCTCCTTGTCGCCGTTGGCGCTGATCGCGCCGACCTGCGCTATCTCCTTCGGGTCCTTGGTGGACTTCGCCATCCTCCTCAGCGCGGCCGCGACGACCTCCACGGCCTTTTCGATGCCGCGCTTCAGATCCATGGGGTTGTGTCCCGCCGCAACGAGCCTCGACCCCTCTCGGTAGATCGCCTGGGCCAAGACCGTCGCCGTCGTGGTGCCGTCCCCGGCCACGTCGCTGGTCTTGCTGGCGACTTCGCGCACCATTTGCGCGCCCATGTTCTCGAACGGATCGTCGAGCTCGATCTCCTTGGCGACGGTCACGCCGTCCTTGGTGATCGTCGGAGCCCCGTAGCTCTTCTCGAGCACCACGTTGCGGCCGCGCGGGCCAAGGGTGACTTTGACGACGTCGGCGAGAGCGTTGACACCTGCCAACATCTTGTTGCGAGCGTCCTGCGTGTAGAAAATAGCTTTGGCTGACATGTGAATCCTTCGGTTGCTGAGCGCACGCGGCACGACATCGGAGGATCGTCGCGACGCCGATATGCGCCGGTGAACCCAAACGACTCGTGATTTTCCCGCAGGACCGCGCTCGACGGCGCTACACCACTGCGATCGTCGCGGAGCATACGCGCAAAAGCCTCCGAGCGCACGCGCTATCACCGAAGCCGGGCATCGGGCACGGCGCTTGCTCCCCCGTATGCCGTGCAAAAACTCGGCAACGGAATGAATTGGTCTCGAACGGACAAACAGTGGCGGACGATGGCGATGGTCGTGGAAGCGCAGTGGGACTCGTGCGACGACGAAGTCGCCGAGCTCGACGTCCCCCAGGGCTTGTTCGAAGAAGTGGGGCGCGTGCTCCGTCGCCTGCCTTCCACCTGCCTCCCGAAGAGCCGGGGATGACGTCCCGATGACGTCCTCTCGCTCACCAGGGGCGGACCTCGGCCCGTTCACTCGTTCTGGCGAACCAACCTTCATTCTGATTGAAGGCCACGATGAAAGGCCTGTACTCGGTGTTCCTGTCCCTGGGCGGAAACGCGACGAGGAGGCGACGTGGTAAACGAGCTGGTCGTCCTTGGCGTCCTCGCCTTCGTGGTACTAGCCGCGCTCTCGGTCACGTTCTTCACCGTCGAGCAGCGGAGCGTCGCGATCGTGCAGCGGCTCGGCAAGTTCATCCGCGAAGCCCCCCCGGGCCTCCACGCCAAGCTCCCGCTGATCGACGCCGTTGCGGGCAGGATCAACCTGCGCGTGCAGCAGCTCGACGTCACGATCGAGACGAAGACCGAGGACAACGTCTTCGTTCAAATCGTGGTCGCGGTGCAATACTACGTGCTGCCCGACAAGGTGTACGACGCGTTCTACAAGCTTCAGGATGCCTCGCGGCAGATCACCTCGTTCGTCTTCGACGTGGTTCGAGCCCAGGTGCCGAAGATCAAGCTGGACGACGTGTTCGGTAGGAAGGACGAGATCGCCGACACCGTGAAGGACGAGCTCGCACAAGTAATGGAGGGCTTCGGCTACGGCATCCTCAAGGCGTTGGTCACCGATATCGACCCAGACGCCAAGGTGAAAGAGGCCATGAACGAGATCAACGCGGCTCAGCGCCTCCGCGTCGCGGCGACCGAGAAGGGTGAAGCGGACCGGATCCTCAAGGTCAAGGCCGCGGAGGGCGAGGCTCAGAGCAAGGCGCTGCAGGGCCGCGGCATCGCGGACCAGCGGCAAGCCATCGTGGCCGGGCTGCGCGACTCCGTCGACGAATTCCAGAAGTCCGTGCCGGGCACGACCGCTAGGGACGTCATGAACCTAGTGCTGATGACGCAGTACTTCGATATGTTGAAGGAGATCGGCGCCTCTTCGCGGACCAACGCGATCTTGATCCCGCACTCGCCTGGCCACTTGTCGAGCCTAACGGAGCAGCTCCGAAACGTCATGATCGAAGCTGACCAGGTCGTGCGGGGCACGGAGGCGCTCACGCCGTCCGGCCCCGCTCGGGCGGCTGCTGGAAACGGAGCATGAAGCGATGCGCGGAGCGCCCTGCTGCGACGGAAACACGCGAGCCACGCGCCAATGATCGCGCTGCGCAGGGCCCAAGAGCGACACCACGAGAAGCGCAGGACGCACGAGAGCTGGCTGACGTTTCCGGTAGAAGGCGGAGCTCCGCTCGAGGAAGGCTTCGGCGCCCTGGAGTTTTTGGAGGAGTACAGTATTTCACCAGCAGCGCGCGTCGTGCGGAGGGCGCGCCGCGATTCGGAGCACATCACCTACGTCCACGCGGGGTCGTTGACCCAGGAAGACTCGTCGGGCGCGACGACGGTCATGCAAGCGGGTGAGTTTCGACGCGCGGCCGGAGGTCGCGGCGTGCGTTACTCCCAGGTAAACCCGTCAGCGACAGACCCCACTCACGTGATCCAGGCGTCACTCCGTGCTTCGCAGGTGGGGCTTTCGCTCGAGGGAGAGCAGCGGCGCTTCAGCGTCGCCGAGCGTCGAAACGGGCTGTGCGTGGTCGCCTCGCTCGATGGCCGTGGAGGCTCGCTGCGCCTTCACCAGGCTGCGCTGGTTCACTCGGCTTTGCTGGACCGCGGCCGGCACCTCGCCTACGAGCTCCCGGCTGGGCGTTCCGCGTGGCTACACGTACTGTGCGGCGAACTGACGCTGGACGGCCTGTTGCTGACGGCCGGTGACGGAGCGGGCCTCCAAGACGAGCCGGCGGTTTCGTTCACGGCAACCGGAGAGACCGAGGTCTTGCTGCTGGACGTCTCGCAGCGAGGTGCGACGTGTTAGTTCTGGCGCTGATCCTCGCTGCTATCGGCAGCCGCAACACCAGGCTCGAACAGCAGGCTCGAAATCCGAAAGCCGCGGGCACCCTCGACGCGGGCCTGGTATCCGCCGAGCTCTATGACGTCTCCCTCGACAGGCTGACGCCCTAGGACCTTCAGCACCAGGCCTCCGATCGTGTCGACGTCCTGGTGCTCGAGCAGTGTCTGTAGCCCGAGCGCATCCGCGGCCGTCTCGAGCATCACCCCACCCTTCATGCGCAAGCCGCCACCTGGAAGCGACTCGATCTCGGCGACGCTCGGCTCGTCCGTCTCGTCGTAGATCTTGCCCACGATTTGCTCGACAATGTCCTCCGCGGTGAGCAGGCCCGTGAACGAGTCGTGCTCGTCGTACACCGCGATCATCGGCGTTCCCTGGAACAAGTTGAGCTGCGTGAGGAACGCGGACTCCGGGCGCCGCTCGATGGGCAAGAGCAGCGCCTTGAGATCGCGCCGCGCCCCGAGCTCGGCCTTGAGCAACTCGGCGCGCCGGACGTAGCCGACGACCTTGTTCAAGTCGCCGTCCGCCACTGGAAATCGGCTGTACCCATGCTCTTCCGCCGCCCTCAAGTTGTGCTCCCAGGACGCTTGCAGATTGAGGTACGCGACTCGTCGCGCGGGGGTCATCACTTCGCGCACCGAGCGATCGACGAAGGCGACGACGTTGCGCATCAAGCGCAGTTGATCGGGTTTGATCTCGCCGCTGGCCTGGGCGATTACGAGCGCGTCGTCAATCGGGACGTCGTCTTCGTGCTGGCCCGCTGAGTCCGGGTGCTTACCCGTGAGAAATTGAACGACCATATTGGCGACGGCGTTGCACGTCTTGATGAATGGCACGGCGAGGACCCGGAACATCCGCATGAACGGCGCGAGCAGGTACAGCACGCGCGTCGGGACGACCAAGGCCAGGCCCTTCGGCAAAAGCTCGCCGAAGGTCACATGAACGAACGCGCCGATGCCGATCGCGAGCGCGGCCGAGTACTCTGCGATCCGTTCGTGACCCGAGAGCGCCCGGTGGATGGCCGGCTCGAGCGCCAGCGTGAGACCGAGGCTCGTCAGCGTGATGCCGAACTGGCAGGCGGCGAGCAGCGCGTTCATCTCGCGCTTCATGCCGATCACCACGAACGCCCCGGGAACTCCGCTCTGCGCGTCGCGCTCCAGCGAGCGCATCGAGACCTTGACCAGCGCGAACTCGAACGCCACGTAGACGCCGCAGCCAACCACCAGCGACGCAGACAGGAGCCACAGGCTCTGCGCCGAGAGAGCGCCGAGACCGGCGACCGCGATCAACGTCACCACGAAGCGCTTCCGCGACAACGGCACGGGCTCGAAGCTGCCCTGCGGAGGCTTGCTCGAAAGCGGGCGTGAAGTGATGCCACTCATCGTTGCCTCAATCGCACCCCGTGCCCCGCGTGGGTCCGAGATCCGCCCACTCGATCGGTCCGTCTGGCACCCCCCAACGCGCGTTCGTATACGACTCGAGGTCGATCAGCTGGTCGGCGCTGCCCTGGTTCTCGCTGCAGCAGCCGTCGCAGTCGCTATCGGCGCAGGTGTCGAGCACCGTGACGACGATCGTCTTCGCCCCCTTGCGCAAGCACAGGTCGTGCAAGGCGAGCTCCTGGAAGTCCGGGAAGGCCGCGACGATGTCGTGCTCGGAGACCCAGGCCTCGGACTTCTTGTCGTCGCACGCGGCAAATAACCCCTCCCACGTGCAGCCGTTGAACTCGATGCACTCTTCACTTCCAGGGTCGGGGTACGACGTGTAGTTCGTCTTGTTCGCGATCTTCCAGACCAGGCTGGAGTCGTCGCAATCGTAGGAGGCGGGGACCGAACCACCCGTGGCAGTGACGCCGCCCGTCGCGCTCCGCCCGCCCGTGGTCGCAGTGCTGCCTCCGGTGTCCGCCCGGTTATGGCCGCCGCTGTCGTTCTGTTCGCCAGCCGTCGAGTCGTCATCGCCACAGCCGAAAATCAGGGCCGAAAGGGCCACGTTGCTCCACACCACCTTGCCGAGAGCTCGCCACATCCGCGCGAGTGTACCGCGACTTCGGCGCTAAGATGCCCGCGATGTCCCGCCCCCTCGTGGTCATGGCGCTAGAGGTCGAAGATCGCGGCGCCTTCGCCGCTGCCGGGATCGAGGTGCTCTTCACCGGCATCGGCAAGGTCAATGCGGCATATCGCCTCGCGCGCTACCTCGCCTCACACCGGCCCGAGCTCGTCGTCAACTTCGGCACCGCTGGAAGCCGCATTCATCCCCGCGGCACCGTGCTCGCCTGCCGCCGCTTCGTGCAGCGCGACATGGACGTGAGCGGCCTCGGCTTCGCCCTCGGCGAGACCCCTTTCGAAGACGTCCCGCGCGAGCTCGACTTCCCGCCGCGCTTTCGCGGGCTCCCGGAGGGCGTTTGCGGCACGGGCGATCGCTTCGAGACCTCGGGCGCGGCCCACGCCTGCGACGTCATCGACATGGAAGCGTACGCGCTCGCCAAGGTCTGCTTCCTCGAGCAGATCCCGTTTGCCTGCGCCAAGTTCGTGAGCGACGGAGCGGACGACAACGCCGCGATCGACTGGGAAGCGCAGCTCGAGACCGCGGCCAACGCCTTCCTCGGATTGTATCGCGAGCTCGCGGGCAGCCCAGCTTAGACGTCAGCTCGGAGCGTCCGGGGGAAAGATCGACGAAAGGTCGATCTCGACGCTGTCGAACGGTGGCACACGCGCTGCCCCGTGCTCACCGAGCACCAGCTCCACGACGTAACCTTCACGCACCAGGCGCAACACGCTGAGCGTTCGGTTCAGCGGATCGACGAGCCAGTACCAGGGCACTCCAGCCTGCTGGTAGAGCGCTCGCTTGTCGCCCTGGTCGCGAAGAGCCGTGCCCGGCGAGAGCCCCTCACAAACCCAATCCGGACGCAATCGGACGGGTCTTTCCGTCGGAAACGACGGGCACGCCTCGCGCTTCCACCCCGAGATGTCCGGGCGAACCACGTCGTGGGGGCCGAGCTCGACGTCCACGTCTGGGATCAACCACCACCCGCCTGGACCTCCGCGTCCGCGCTGGAACGGGCCGCGCAGCTCCGCATAGATTTCGGCGATGGTGCTCTGATGCGCCGGCGACGGCGAAGGTTGTACGAGGATTTCGCCTCCCAAGATCTCGACCTTGAAGTCGCCCGGCACCGCCAGCAGGTCGGCGTAGGTGGCTAGTCGACGGGCTGGCGCTGGCACCCCGGCAGTATGTCACGAATTGTTCCCCAAGGTTCGACGGCAGTCGGAGTCGTAGTGCCCATGCTGCGACCCCCTTACGTCTACTGCCGGTGGCTGCTCGCCCTCACCCCGCTCGGCGGTCTTGCGTGCGGCCCTGCCTCTCCCGCCGAAGACCCGTCGAACCAGATCCACGACGACCAGAGCTACGACGCGGCGCTCCGGATGTTCTGCGACGTGGACCGGCTGTCGGGCGCGAACCCCGAAGACCCGCTCGAGCTCGCCCGGAGCCGCGAAGACTACCTCGTGGAGCACGTGAAGAACCCCGACGGCCAATACTTCCTCACGATCTGGCGCACCAAGGCCTCGGCCGAGCGCGCTGCAATGCTCGAGAAGGAGCTCGCCACGGCTCGGATCTCGGCCTGTCCTCTGGTCGCGACGTTGCGCGCCGAAGGCAGCGAGTAGCGCGCGCCGCCGCATTTTGAGAGGATGCGCGCGGGCATGCGCCGCATCCATCAGCTCGGGCTCTGCGCGGTCATCTTGCTTGCGCCAGAGCTCGTGTTGGCAGAACCGTCGTCCGAGCCCGTCGAGATCGTCGTCACGGGCTCGCGCACCAAGGAGGACGCGCAGCGCGCGACCGTGCGCACCGACGTCGTGACGCGCGACGAAGCCGAGCGCCGCGGCGCACGCAGCGTGTCCGACGCGCTGCTCGACGAGCCGGCCCTCGATATCCAACCGTCGACGAACGGCGTGGCAGGCGCGGTCTCGATACGCGGCCTCGACGGCGAGCACGTGCTCGTGCTCGAAGACGGCGTCCCGGTCGCGGGTCGCTCTGCGGGCGCCGTCGATCTGGGCGAGCTGCCGATCCAGAGCGCTAGCCGCATCGAATACGTGCTCGGCCCGCTGAGCGCGCTCTACGGCAGCGACGCCCTCGGCGGCGTGATCAACATCATCACCGGCCCTCCCGCGCACGAGGGGCCGAGCGCGACGACGCAGCTCGAAACGCGCTCGCGGCACGAGCTTTACGGCGCCGCCAGCGCCAGCTACCAGCGCCGCGACCACTGGGCCACGGTCGACACTTCGCTCGTGAACCGCCCCGGCGTCGAGCTCGGCCAAGGCCCCGACCTCTTGGTTCCAATGATGCGCACCGGCATGCTCGGAGTGCGCGCCGGTACCACTCTGTTCGGGCGGCTCGACCTGCGCCTGAAAGCTCGCTTCACGCGGGACGTGCGCGCGGGTGTGTTCTCCACCACCGAGACCATCGGCGGGGAACCACGCATTGCCCGCTCGGACTCGCACCTCCAGAACGATCGCTACCTCGTGAGCGTTGCCGAGACGCTCCACCTTTCGCCGAAGGCGCGCATCGACTTCGACCTTTCGCGCCAGTGGTACGACGCCGATTCCACGGTGTCGCTCCGCGGCTCATCACGTCGCGACCTCACCGAAGGCCGTGAGCGCCTCCAGCGCCTGGAAGCCGTCGCCACCCTGGCAGAAGGCCCGCGCAGCTGGGTCCTCGGCGTCGGTACCGAGCACCAGAAGCTCACCGAGGTCGCGCACGGCGTCGCCTTCCGAGATCAACGGCTGGTGCCGACCCGCGAAGAAACTCTGAAGCCCGCGTTTCGCAGCAACGCCTGGGGCTTCGCGCAGGTCGGGTGGGAGCTCACCCGGGCCGTGACGGCCATGTTCGCGACGCGTGGCGAGATCCACGATCCCTACGGCAACGTCGTGGCCCCGCGCGCCGCCCTCGCGGTTCGCCCCACCGAAAACCTCACCCTGCGCGCCTCCGGCGGCCGGGGCTACCGCACGCCTTCCGCCAAGGAAATCGGCTTCGAGTTCGATCATTGCTCGCTCGGTTACTCGGTCAACGGCAACCCCGAGCTCGAGCCCGAAAACTCCTGGGGTGTCACGGGCGACGCCAGCTATCGCGCGAGCCAACGGCTTTTGCTCAAGGCGGGCGCTTACTCCAACTGGCTCACCAACAAGATCGGCCTCGAGCTCACCGGCGCGCCCGGCCTCTGCTCGAACGGCGACAACTACCGCATGATCAACATCGGCAAGGCTCGCACCAGCGGCGCCGACGCCTCGATCCGGGTTCGTCCAACGCGCTGGGCGACAGTCACCGCGGGCTACGCCTATCTGTGGACTCGCGACGAAGCGACACGCCAACCACTCAGCGCCTCCCCGCCTCACTCCGCGAGCGCCTCGGCGGCAGTCGACGTTTCTCGTCGTTTCTCGGCGCTACTGCGGCTTCGTTACACGAGCAGCGCCTTCGTCGAAAATGGCGACACGGATGTCCGCTCCGTGGCTCAGACCACTCTGGCTGCTCGCGTTGCCTACCGCCCGGTCTCGCAGCTCAGCGTCTACGTCGGCGGAGAGAACCTGACCGATGTCCGGCGCAACCGCGAGCGCCTCGGCGATCAACGCCCGGAGCTCGGCCGCACCCTCTACGTCGGCCTGAGCGGCGACTTCAGCGCCGATCCTGCAGACTGAGCGTCACGGCACCACCGCCGGTTTCATCCACGGGGCGGCCAGGCTCAGCTGTTGAGCAGCTCTTCCACGCTCTCTTTGACGGGCGCGTGCCCGGTGATGAAGTCGCTGACGCGCCGATCCTTGGAGGCCTTGAATTCCTCGGTCGTGCCGATCGAGATGATGCGGCCGCCGTGGACCATCGCGACGCGATCGCTGATCTCGAACACGCTCTTCATGTCGTGGGTGATGACGACACTGGTGATGTTGAGCGCCTGCTGGAGGCCCGTGATCAGATGGTTGACGCGAGCGGTGTTGATGGGATCGAGGCCCGTCGTGGGCTCGTCGTAGAGCACGACCTCGGGCTTGACCGCGATGGCGCGGGCCAGGCCCACGCGCTTGCGCATGCCGCCCGAGAGGTCCGCGGGGCGCATCAGCTCGACGCCGGGCAGCCCGACCAGGCTCAGGGCCCAGGCTACGCGCTCGTCGCGCTCTGCCTTGGTCATCTTGTGGCGAAAGTGTTCTTCGAGGCCGTAGGCGACGTTTTCGCCGACGCTGAGCGAATCGAAGAGCGCCGCGCTCTGGAACAGCATGGCGATGCGCTGGCGCACCACCGCCAGCTCTTCCTCGCGCATCTCGGTCACCTCTTTGCCGTCGAACACGATGCGCCCGCTGTCGGCCTTGAGCAGACCGATCAGCATCTTGAGCATGACGCTCTTGCCGACGCCCGAGCCCCCGACGATGGTCAGGACCTCGCCGCGACGGATGTCGAGGTTCAGACCCGTGTAGATGACCTTGGGGCCGAAGGCCTTGGTCACTTTCTCGAATCGAATCAGCTCGTCAGCCATGCCGGCGCGAAAGGCTATCACGGCGCGCCCGGGCGGCCCTTCCCCAGCTGAAGGCCCGCCCCACCCGGGCAAAAGCCTCGTATGAAATCGGTTCCAGGTACCGATCGCCATCCAGCTTCGGCGCGGCGAAGCGCCCTGAAAATGGCTCTGAGCAAGGGGCGTTTGACGCTGCCGGCGAGCTCTGCCTAGCTTTCGCCCGCCACCATGAAGCTTTATCGCAGCCACGTTTGTTCCGCCTTGTTGTTGCTCGCCGCGGCCTGCACGCCCGCGGCCCAACCCGCCGAGACGGCGCCCGGCGAGGCCGCAGCGCCGGCCGGCCAGTGGTCCACCGGACCCGAAGAGAAGAAGATCGAACCGATCCAGGCCCTGCCGGTCGAGCCCGCCAAGGGCCCGCACTCGGCGCCGGACGTGAACCCGTTCGTGGGCGCTGGCCTGTACGTGAACCCGGACTTCATGGCGAAGGTCGAGAAGACCGCCAAAGAGGTGCCGGAGATCGCGCCCGCAGTGAAGAAGCTGGGCAAGATGCCGACAGCGATGTGGCTCGAGTCGCTCGGCGCGCTGCAGCACCTGCCGCGCTGGCTCGACGAGGCGGCCAAGCAAGAGAAGGCGGCGGGCAAGCCGCTCGTGCCCGTGTTCCTGGTTTACGACCTGCCGAACCGCGATTGTTCGGCGAAGTCGTCGGCGGGCGAGCTCACCAGCGACAACGGCGGCGAGCAGAAGTACCGAAGCGAGTTCATCGACAAGATCGCCGAGCAGTTCGCAGCGCACCCGAAGCAGAAGATCGTCGTGATCTTGGAGCCCGATTCGCTGCCGAACATCGCGACGAACCTCGAGGTCGAAAAGTGCGCGCTGTCCGAGAAGCTGTACCGGAACTCGGTGGCGTACGCGATTTCCAAGCTGTCGCTGCCCAACGTGTCGATCTACCTCGACGCGGCGCACGCCGGCTGGCTCGGCTGGGACGGCAACCGCGCCAAGATCGCCCAGATCTTCAAGGAGGTGCTGGACCAGGCCGGCGGCCCCGATCGGATCCGCGGCTTTGCCACCAACGTAGCGAATTACACGTCGCTCGACGGCGAGGCGAACAGGAAGCTCGAGTCCAGCAACCCCTGCCCGAACGAGCTCACCTACGTCGAGAAGCTGAACGCGAACCTGGAAGCCGTCGGCATCAAGAACAAGGGCTTCATCATCGACACCAGCCGCAACGGCAAGGACGGCATCCGCAGCAAGTGGGGCAGCTGGTGCAACGTGAAGGGCGCGGGCCTCGGCGAGCGTCCGAAGGTGGCGCCGAAGCCGCTGATCGACGCCTACCTGTGGGTGAAGCCGCCGGGTGAGTCCGACGGTACGGCCGAGCGCGG
>JALYWZ010001049.1 GCA_030852505.1 Myxococcota bacterium
CGGGTCGCCGGTGCTGGACACAGGCTCCGGCGGCGGCTCGGCGAGCGACCGCTCTCCGCTGTCGTTCGGCAGCCGCGGGCGCTTGCGCGGCCGCGCGAGCTCGTAGCGATCGAGGCGCTTGATCAAGGTGCGGCGCGAGATGCCTAGCAGCTTGGCCGCGTCCTTCTGGTTGCCACCCATCCGGTCCAGCGCCTCCTGGATCCGCCGCCGTTCGTTCTGCTCCGGATCCGACGTGCTCGGAGCAGGGCCGCTCTCGGGCCCTGCGAGGCGCATCGAAGAATCCATCGGTGGAGTCGTGGCGAACGGCAGGCTCGCCGGAGCCTGTGCCTGTGCATCCACGCCGAGCGCGAGCCACGGCGCCGGTGCGAGGACGATCTCGGGTGCGTCGATCACGCCGCCCTGCGCCAGCAGCGCCGCGCGCTGGATCGTCGATTTGAGCTCGCGCACGTTGCCGGGCCAGGCGTACGCCAGGAGCGCCGCACGCGCCTCGGGCGTGAAGAGCGGGCCCTCGATGCGCATCAGCGCCGACGCGAAGTGGTCGGCGAGGGCCACGATGTCCTCACGCCGCTCGCGCAGCGGCGGGATCGACAGGCTGATGCCGTTCAAGCGGTAGAACAGATCGAGCCGGAAGGTGCCGGCGGCGATGGCCGCGCCCAGATCGCGGTTCGTCGCTGCCACGAGCCGCACGTCCACGCGCCGGGTGCGCAAGGAGCCGAGGCGCTGCACCTCACCGGTCTCGAGCACGCGCAGCAGCTTGGCCTGCATCGGCAGCGGAAGCTCCCCCACCTCGTCGAGGAACAAAGTCGACTCGTGCGCGGCCTCGAACAGCCCGGGCTTCGGGCTCGTTGCCCCGGTGAACGCGCCGCGCTCGTAACCGAACAGCTCGCTCTCCACGAGGTTCTCTGGGATCGCCGCGCAGTTGAGCACGACCAGCGGCTGCTTGCCGCGCTTCGAGTGCTCGTGGATCGAGCGCGCGAAGAGCTCCTTCCCGACCCCGGTTTCGCCGAGGATCAACACCGAAACGTCGCTCGGCGCCACGCGCTCGGCGAACACACACAGCTCCTGCATCCTCGGATCTTGGGTGAAGAGCGGCGGCGACGAGTGCCCCGAGCCTCCGTGACTCGAGGCCGGCTGCGGTGCGACCGTGCCCGGATCCGCACCACCCCGCCGCCAGGCGTCCGCCTCGGCCTCGCCGCCCCGCTGTACCAGCAAGGAGACGCCGGCGATCCCGACCACGTTCCCGCTGGCGAGCAAGCGCGGCGTACCCGGAATCACCGCGCGGGAATCCACCGAGGTGCCGTTGCGGCTGCCGAGATCGACGACCTTCGGCGGATCACCGCCGATGATCACCGCGTGCCGTTGCGACACCCATGGATAGTCGAGCACGATGTCGGACGTGATTTCGCGACCTACCGTGTATCGCTGTCCGTTTTTCAGCGGCACGATCCAGACTCGGTGATCAGCCCCGCAAACCAGCACCGAGTAGGAGGTTTTCCCCGGCGCGGGAGGCGCCGTCGTGGGCCGCGCCTCGTAACCGCGAGTTGATGAATTGGCCATGGAATCACGAGGGCGTGTCGTGGCCGAAGCCCTTCGATGTTACGTTCGCCCTCTAATCTGACGGCTATCACACGGCCCAGCAGTCGCCTAGGGGCGAGGGCACGGGTTGACTCGCCGGCGCTACTCGGGTGGTGCGCGAAAGCCACCTGTCTTGGAATGAGGCATCGACTGTGGATGTGTGCCCCAATCCGGGGCGTACTCAAGCGCTGGCGGAAGAGGCGCGGAGTTGCCGTTCGGCCTCGCCGATCACTCGCGAGTACGGGTCGAAGCGTTCGTCGGTCTGCTCTCGCAGGCTGGGCGGCACCGGGCTCAGGCTGCGGAGGGGCGCGGGTTGTTCCACGAAGGCCGCGACGCTGGAGGTACGGGAGCCCCGGTCGACGCGGATCCCGCCGCGCTCGGCGACGGAATCGACCAGCGCGTCGAGAGCGCGCGGCCCGTGCTCGAGCCCGGCCTGTTCGAGGACGCGCGTCCCGATCCGGACGATCCAGGGCACCTCGAGGAAGTGCAGGTCGGCGGCCTGGTATCCCTCGAACGACAGCTTCTGCGCGTCGCGGACGAACCCCGCCTCGCCGCCCGGTGCGACCGCTCGCAGCGAGCCGCTGCTCGGGTTGGCGGCGGTCGCGACCCGGCCGGGCTGCACCTCACCACGGA
>JALYWZ010001050.1 GCA_030852505.1 Myxococcota bacterium
GTATGACCCGGTGGTTCCACCGTCGGATGGCTTGCTCCAGACGCCGGCAGAGCTGTGGCGAGCCGTGCCGCCGTCCGTGCCCCCGCCGGCCACCGAGGCCGTGGTGTTCCCGGCGCGCGAGCTGATCCCGCACGAGACCGTGGCCGCGGTGCGCGGGCTCGATCTGCTGGTCTATCCGCTGGTGTTCGCCGAGCTCGCGCTCGGGTACGTGGTGTTCGACGCGCCGCGCGACCTGCAAACCGCCTGGCTGCTCGAGGGCCTGTCCGGGCACCTGAGCAGCGCCGTCTACGCGCAGATCCGCGCCGACGACCTGCGCCACGCGCGCGAGCTCGCCGAGACCGCGAGCGCCGCCAAGAGCGAGTTCGTCGCGATGATCTCGCACGAGGTGAGGACGCCGCTCACCGCCGTGATTGGCCACGTCGATCTGTGCCTGTCCACGGAGCTGACGCGCGAGCAGCGCGGCCACCTGACGCGCGCCCGGAACTCGTCGCGGGCACTGCTTTCGATCGTCAACGACATCCTCGACTTCTCGAAGATCGAAGCGCGCAAGCTGTCGATCGAGTCGCTGCGCTTCGACCTCGAGGACGTGCTCGAGCAGGTCGTGGGCACGCACGCGAGCGCCGCTTCCCGCAAGGGCCTCGAGCTGGTCGTCGATCTCGAGCCCAACGTTCCGCGGTTCTTGACGGGCGACCCGCTGCGGCTGACCCAGGTGCTGCTCAACCTGGTGGGCAACGCCATCAAGTTTTCCCCGAGCGGTCACGTGTTGGTCGAGGTCCTGCGCGGCCAGCAGCGCCCCGCGAGCGGCCTCAGTCTGGAATTTCGCGTCACGGACACCGGTATCGGCATGACGCCGGAGCAACGCCGGCTCGTGTTCGAGCCCTTCACCCAGGCCGACAGCTCGATGACGCGCCGCTACGGCGGGGCCGGTCTGGGCCTCACCATCAGCCGGCGCCTGGTCGAGCTGCTCGGCGGCGAGCTCTCGGTCGAGAGCGAGCTCGGACGCGGCAGCACCTTCCGCTTCGAGTGCGTCTTCGACGGCGACGACGCGCAGAGTGGTGTGCCGACCGAGGGCACGGGCATTCGGCTGTTGCTGGTCGAGGCACACCCGCTCCAGGCCCGCGCGCTCGACCGCTTGCTCTCGCGGCGCGGCTACGGCGTGGTTCACCGGGAAAACGCCGCCGACGCGCTGGTCGCGCTACGCGGTGCCCGAAGCGCCGGCACCCCCTTCGACGTGGCGCTGATCGATCACGATCTACCCGGTCAGGACGGCTTCGAGCTCGCGCGGCGGATTGGCGCAGACCCCGAGCTGTCGGGCCCGATCTCGATCCTGATCAGCCGCTCGAGCGCCGAGCTCGTGGCGAGCGGCACGCTCGGCAGCCACGGCATCTGGACCGCGCTGCCGAAGCCATTTCACCGCGGTTCCGTGCTGCACGCGCTGTCGCGCGCGCTCAGCGTCGGCAAGAGCTCTCGTCCCCCGAAGCGCCCAGAGCCGAAGCTCACGAGCCTGCTGCGCGGCCGCACGATCCTGGTCGTGCAGGACAGCGCCGTCACGCGCGATCTCGCGCGAGAGGTCCTGGAGCAGAGCGGAGCCAGCGTCGAACTCGCGGGCGACGGGGTCGAGGCCGTAGCCCGCGCCACGGCCGGAAACTTCGACGCGATCTTGATGGATCTGCACCTGCCGCGGCTCGACGGCGTGGGCGCGACGCGCGCGCTTCGTCAAAACCCGCGCACGAGCCGCACGCCGATCTTGGCGCTATCCGCCAGTATTCGCCCCGAAGACCGCGAGAAGTGCTTTGCGGCCGGCATGACCGGCTTCATTTCGACCCCGGTCGGCGCGAGCGAGCTACTCGAAGCCGTCGTGCGCTGCCTGCACGTAAACCCTTCCGGTACCTTCAACGCCGTGACGGCGGCCGCCCTCGCTCAGTTTGCGCCCGAGTCGCAACGGAGCCCCGCGGGCGGCAGCTCCGAGCTCGACATGGTCGCGGCGCTAGCGCGCCTGGGCGGCGACCGCGGCCTGTACCGCCGGCTCTTGTCGCGCTTCGCGAGCTCGCACCAGAACACCTCGGCAGAGATCGCCCGCGCGCTCGCAGAGAGCGACTTCGAAGGCGCCGCGCTGCTCGCCCACACGCTCTCGTCTGCCGCGGCCAACATCGGGGCCACACGCCTGCACGGCGCATCTCAAACGCTGGAGGCGGCGCTCAAGCGC
>JALYWZ010001051.1 GCA_030852505.1 Myxococcota bacterium
CGTCGCGGCTCCCGAGCCCGGTCCCGAGGTGGAAGCGGCGCCGCCCGCCCTCCCGGAGCGCTTGCAGATCGGCAAGAGCGGCGGCTTCTTCCAGCCCGCAGCCCTGCTTCAGTTCTGGGCCTTCTACGATCACTCCGAGACCAACAAGCGCTCGACGGCGAGGCTCCGCCGCGCCGAGATCCGCGTCAAAGGCGAGATCGCGCCGAAGCTCGTCGCTTACCACATCGGGATCGACGCCGCGAAGACGCTGGCCTTCGGCACAGACGACGAAGGCGACCTCACCGCGCATTCGGACACGTCGCTCCTGCAAGACTTCTTCATCACGTTCCTCAGCGACTACGCGGACGTCTCGCTCGGTCAATTCAAGACGCAGGTCAGCCTCGAAGGCTTCACGAGCTCCTCGAAGACGATCCTGCCGGAGCGCTCGCTCGTGTCGCGCGCGTACGGTGATCGGCGCGACGTGGGCATCAAGGTCGAGAAGAAGCTCGGCGACCACTTCTTCTACTCGGCCGGCCTCTACAACGGCTCCGGTCAGAACCGCGTCGATAGCAACAACGAGAAGGACCTGTCACTGCGCCTCGAGGTCTACCCGGTGGAGGGACTGACGCTCGGTGTTGCGGGAGCCAAGACCGTCGGCGAGCGCGACGACGGGTTGGCGCGCGATCGCGTGGAAGGGGACATCCGCTACGACGCCAACTCCTTCCGGGCGGAGGCCGAGTACATTCGCGCCTGGGACGGCGTGGACGACGCCGGCGCGGACACGACTCGCGTTCAGGGCCACGGCGGTTACGTGGCGCTCGGCTACACCTTCATCGACCGCATCCAGCCCGTGGTGCGCTTCGGCTTCCGCGACGCCGACACGGACGACGACGACAAGGACGTGCTGAAGCAGTACGCGGCCGGCCTGAACTACTTCCTGCGCGGCAACGAGATGAAGCTCACCTTGAGCGGTGAGTATTTCGATCCCGAGAGCGCTTCGGAGAGGGACGGCATGCTCGAGGTCCTGCTCGCCGCCCAAGTGGGCTTCTGAGGTCCGGCCCGCCCGCGCTGGGTTTAGCCGACCCAGCGGCGGGCGTTGGCGAACAGCCGGAGCCAGGGCGAGCGCTCTCCCCACCCTCGGGGGTGATGAGAGAGCTGCACGCTGCGGAACCCGCGCTCGGCGTGGGGCATCAGGATCGTGACGCGGCCGTCCCGCGTGGTGACGCCGGTGATGCCGCGCGGCGAGCCGTTCGGGTTCTCCGGATAGTGCTCGGTCGGGCGCCCGCGGTGGTCCACGAAGCGCAGCGCGACCAGGCCGCTTTCGGTGCACGCTTCGAGGTCGGCCGGGCTCGCAAACGACGCGCGACCCTCGCCGTGCGCCACGGGGATCGGGATCCGGGAGCCGGCCATGCCCTGAAACAGGACAGAGGGTGATTCGGGCACCTCGACCAGCGACAGGCGGGCTTCGAACTGCTCGGAATCGTTGCGCACGAACTTCGGCCAGGCCTCGGCGCCCGGGATCAGCGCTTTCAACCCGGAGACCATCTGACAGCCGTTGCAGGCGCCGAACGTGAACGTGTCCGGGCGCCGGAAGAACTTCGAGAATTCGGCGCGCGCGCGCTCGCTCCACAGGATCGACTTGGCCCAGCCGAGACCCGCGCCGAGCACGTCGCCGTAGGAAAAGCCGCCGCAGGCCGCGAGCCCCCGGAAGGATTCGAGCCCGACTTTGCCACTGAGCAGGTCGCTCATGTGCACGTCGACCGCGCTGAAGCCGACGCGCAGGAACGCGGCCGCCATCTCGACCTGGCTGTTCACGCCCTGCTCGCGCAGGATCGCGACGCGCGGGCGATCTTCGACCAGGGTGACGTGCGAGGCGGCGCTCCGCTCCACCTCCTCGTCGAGATCGAACGTCAAATGCGGGACAAGCCCCGGATCGCTCGCGTCCGAGATCAGCTCACGCTCTTGCTCGGCCGAGCGCGCGTTGTCGCGCAAGGCCTGGATGGCGTGGCTGGTCTCGGTCCAGATCCGCAGCAGCTCCGTGCGTGTCGCCCGGAATAGCTCCGCGCCGTTCGACTCGACGACCAGCGCATCGCTCGCGTCGGGCTCGCCCACGACGTGCAGGTGCCGCCCGCGCGACAGCCCGCGCTTCTCGAACGCCGCGAACGCGCGCTCGACATCGGCCTCGCGCAGCTGGAGCAGCGCGCCGAGCTCTTCGTTGAACAGCGC
>JALYWZ010001052.1 GCA_030852505.1 Myxococcota bacterium
GCGCTCGATCGCCCCGAGCCCCGCGCGCGCTTTGCTCGAGATCGTCGCGACCGAGCTCACCGCGCGCGCCCACTAATTCAGCGCTTGCTTGTCGACCTGCGCGGGCTGGTCGGGCTCGATGAAGGTGGCGCTGATTCCCCGCTCCAGCGCGAGCACGATCTCGTGCTCGACCTGTTCGAGGGAGCCCGCGAGGCGCTCGACGTTGCGCTGGTAGACGAAGAGCCGCGTCGTGAGCGTGGTGTCGGGTGAGCCGACGCCGTCGATCAAGAGCAGCGCGCGCGGGTCCACGCCGTCGACGACGACCTCCACCCCCGGCACGTCCGCGATGTAGAGCTCGGCGTCCTGAACGTAGCGGCGCAGCGTTTCCTCGAGGCTCATCACCGCGCGCTTGGCGCTGAGCTCGAAAGTCTCGCGCGACAGCGTCCAGGGCGGCGGCGGCACCTCCAGGTCGAGCTCGCGCGAGCGCAAGAACGCGATCGTCGCGCCGGCCGCGTCGCCGCGCTCGTCGCGCACCAACCCGAGGTAATAGTGCCCCTCGGGGTTCTTCGGGCTGCGCTTGGCGGCCTCTTCGATCAGCGGCTCTGCCCGCGCCACGTCTCCGATCTCGTA
This sequence comes from Myxococcota bacterium, assembly GCA_030852505.1. Classification (GTDB taxonomy): domain Bacteria; phylum Myxococcota_A; class Polyangia; order Polyangiales; family Polyangiaceae; genus PMG-095. Next base: position 610 of record JALYWZ010001052.1, read on the forward strand.
GTAGGCGCGGCCGACCAAGAAGACGTGGTTCGGGTTTTCGAAGGGGCCGGCGGGGAAGCGCTCGGAGACGGCGCTCGCCTGGTCCACCTCGCCCTTGCCGAGCAACGCGTCGAACTTGAGGAGCAGCGCATCGACCACCTCGTCGTCGGTTTCGGCGAGATCGAAGGCCTGATCGCACATGCTGATCGCCTCGTCGAACTCGGCGAGGGGGTGAATGTAGAGCTCCGCCGCGTTCAGCATCGCCTCGAGGTAGGTGTCGTCGAGCGCGATCGCCTGGCGGTAGTGATCGATGGCCTCTTCGAACTCACCCTTGAGCGCGGCCACGTATCCGAGCAGGTTGTAGGCTTCGGGCGACTGGCTGTCGATCTCGAGCGCGCGCCGCGCCGAAACCTCGGCGCCTCGCGGGTCACCCCGCTGAACGAGGTCCCAACCGCGGTCGAGATGCGCCGAGAACTGGTCCATGGTCCTCGAACGTGTGGTCTCGATGTGGGGTCGCTGTCAAATCCATCGGACGGGGAGCCCCCTCGGCGCTGCGGATCATGCTCGAAAACCGCCGGAGGTCTTTGGCCGGCCAGTCCGCTCTTCTCATTCGTGGATGACGATGCGTGTTCCCGGGTCCTGCTCGTTCGCCCAGGAGCCGTGAAAGCCCGCGGGAATCACCGGCGTCACGAAGTAGAACAGGAACTTGGCGTCGAGCGGCGACAGGTTCACGCAGCCGTGGCTCATCTGCATGCCGTAGTTCGAGTGCCAGAACGCGCCGTGGAGCGCGTACGAGCGGTGATAGTACATCACGTAGGGAACGTCCTCGATGCTGTACGGCAGATCGCCCGCGGCGGTGCCGTCGCCATCCATCGTGGTCGTGATGTGTTTCTCGCGGATCCGGAACTCGCCGGGCGGCGTGCGGTGATCCTTGTCCTTGTCCTTCGACTCCCTGCCGGTCGACACGAGCGTCGCGAACACGGGCTTGTCGCCGATGAAAGCCACCAGGGTCTGCGTCTTCAGGTTCACGTCGATCCAGCGCTCGCCCGGCTGTAGCCCTTCCGGCAGCGCGCTCGGCCTCGTGATCCGAACCTGCGACTGCTTGATCCAGCTGCCGTCCGCGAGCTTCTGGTACGTGGTCTTGCCGATCTCCTGCGTCTCTTCGGTGAGGGGGATCGGCTCGAAGCGCGCGTAGGTTTTGGCGTTCGAGAGTTGCTTGGTGGCCGGATCGATGTTGTACGTGCCGACGCTCTTGCGACCGCCCACGGCCCAGGCGAGTGGCAGCTTGAGCTCCGAGCCTTCGAGCACCACGCCCTTGAATTTGGGGCCTGCGGTTTGCCAGAAGCGATCGCTCGGCGCGAGCAGCCCCTTCGTCGTCTTGTAGAAAGAGCGCCCCGACCAGCTGAACGTGCGATCGACGGCCACGTAGAAGCCGGTGACCATGCGCTTGGCGAGCACGTCGTCCGAGTCTTGCTCGAGCTGCTCGAGCTTGACCTCGTGCAGGCGATCCTTGGCGTCTTCGCGCTGCCACCAGGGCGTCTCGGGCTCCGGATCTTGCGCGGCTGCGGGCGTGATGAGCCCGCCGTCGGCGATGGCGGCGCCGACAGCGCCCGCG
>JALYWZ010000311.1 GCA_030852505.1 Myxococcota bacterium
GCCTCGGGCCTGTCGGTCGTCGGCTCCGCGCCAAGCGGCGGGTCGACCGGGGTGGGAGCCGCCTCGAGGCGCGGCTCCGAGCTCTTGCCAGCGAGCGCTTCGGTCAGCGCGTCCGACAGCTCCCGCGCGCTCTGGTAGCGCTTGGCCGGGTCGCGATCGAGGGCCTTCGCGAACCAGGCATCGAAGCTCGCCGGCAGGTCCGGACGTAGCTTCGAAGGACGCGGAATGGGGGAGTTCGCGATCTGCGCCAGGATCATCGCCACCCCCTGCTCGATGTTCCACACCGTCTGCCCCGTCAGGCATTCGTAGACGATGCAGCCGAGCGCCCACAGATCGGCGCGGTGGTCGACCTCGCCCTGGCCCTTGGCCTGCTCGGGGCTCATGTATGCGGGCGTTCCGAACAGCGCGCCCTCGCGCGTGATGCGCGGCGACTGCGCGTCGTCACCCGTTGGCTCGTAGAATTTCGCGAGCCCGAAATCGACGATCTTCGCCAGAAGTCGGCCTTCCTCGTCCTTGGTGAGGAAGATGTTCTCGGGTTTGAGATCGCGGTGCACGACGTTGGACTCGTGCGCCTTGGTGAGAGCGCGCGCCGTGTGCGTGGCGATCCTCAACGTGGCTTCCACGTCGATCTTCCGCACCCGCGTCATCATGTCGTAGAGGCTCTCGCCCTCGAGCAGCTCCATCACGAGGAACGGGCGGTCCTCGAACATGCCGGAGTCGTAGACGTCGCAGATGTACGGGCTGCGGATGGCCGCGGCGGCGCGGGCTTCGCGCAAGAAACGCTCGCGTACGATCCGCGAGGTGATCAGCTCCGCCGCGAGGAGCTTCACGGCGACGCGCTTGCCGATGTCGATATTTTCCGCTTCGTAGACTGCCGCCATCCCACCGCGGCCGATCTCGCGGCTGACTCGGAACTTCCCATCGAGGATGGTTCCGATCGGGACTTTGGAGCTGGTCATCGTCGCCATGCGGGTCGGGGGCGAGGGGTGGCCCGTTCGCTCAAGCGCGGGCAGAGGGCGCCACGGCACTATATGGGCGCTGCCGCGGCGGCGCACCGGCGCGGATCGGCCCGCTCACGCTTGCCGTCCCCGAGCACCATCGGGTGCGTCCCAGGGGCCCGCAAAAACCGAGCCGGCCAAAAGGCCGACGATCCAGAAATGTCGAGACCCGAGACAGAAACATTTCGGAAACGTGGTGACCGGTACTCCCAGAGCGCGCCGGTGTACGGCGCTTGAGAGCGGTCCCCCGAAGCTCAGGAGGGGTGGCCTCGCGACGGGGCGAATCCCCCGAACGAATGGAGTGCGAGATGAAGAAGGTCGAGGCGATCATCAAGCCGTTCAAGCTGGACGAAGTGAAGGATGCCTTGTCGGAAGTAGGCATCCAAGGCATGACCGTCACGGAAGTGAAGGGCTTTGGACGGACCGGCGGCAAGAAGGAAGTGTACCGAGGCTCGGCGTACGTCGTCGACTTCGTACCGAAGGTAAAGCTCGAGATCGTGGTGCCCGACCAAATGGTTCACCAGGTGATCGACGCGATCGAGAAGAGCGCGAAGACCGGCCGCATCGGTGACGGCAAGATCTTCGTGATGCCGGTCGACGAAGCCGTGCGCATCCGCACTGGCGAGCGCGCCGAAGAAGCGATCTAGCGGCGTGCTGTGGCAAGCGCTCGCAGGGGCTACGTCCTGCGAGCGCGGCCGCGCGTCCGGGGAGACACCGGACGAGCTCACGTACCGGGGGGTAAACGCTGGTGGCCGAGCGGGCTGGCCGCGCGGCAGAGTCTTACGTAGCCCTCGGAGTTCCCTTATGCTCCTGCGGCCCGCGGCGCTGTGCGCCCCGGCTACCGAGTGACGTCGATGCCCGTCGCGTCGTGACGAGGAGACCAGAGAGCATGGACCCGAAGCAGGCTATCGAACTAGGCAACGAGCACGGCGCCGTCATGGTCGATTTGAAGTTCATCGACCTGGTCGGCAAATGGCAGCACACGTCGGTGCCGTTCCATCGTCTGTCGCCCGAGTCGTTCGACGAAGGGTTCGGCTTCGACGGCTCCTCGATCCGCGGATTTCAACCGATCAACCAGAGCGACATGCTGTTGATCCCGGATTCCGCCACCGCCGTGATGGATCCGTTCACGCGGCATCCGACGCTATCCCTGCTGTGCACGGTTCAGGACACGATCACCCGCCAGAACTACTCGCGGGATCCGCGCAACATCGCGCGCAAGGCCGAAGCTTACCTGCGCTCGACCGGCATCGCCGACACCGTGTTCTTCGGTCCGGAGGCCGAGTTCTTCATCTTCGACGACGTTCGCTTCCACGCGGGTAAGAACGAATCCTTCTACGCCATCGACTCGGTCGAGGCGGAGTGGAACACCGGGCGCGACGAGGGGCCGAACCTCAGCCACAAGATCCGCCACAAGGAGGGTTATTTCCCGGTCCAGCCGCAGGACACACAGCAAGACCTGCGCACCGAGATCTGTCTCGAGATGGAGCGCGTCGGCATCGAGGTCGAGGTCAGCCACCACGAGGTTGCGACCGCCGGTCAGGGCGAGATCGACATGCGCTTCGACAGCATGGTGCGCATGGCCGACAAGTTGATGTGGTTCAAGCACATCGTGAAGAACGTGTCGTTCCGCAACGGCAAGACGGCCACGTTCATGCCCAAGCCGATGTTCGGCGACAACGGCAACGGCATGCACTGCCACCAGTCACTCTGGAAGGACGGCAAGCCGCTGTTCGCTGGCGACGGTTACGCCGGCCTGAGCGACATGGCGCTCTACTACATCGGCGGCATCCTCAAGCACGCCCACGCTCTCGCCGCACTCACCAACCCGACGACCAATAGCTACCGTCGCTTGGTCCCCGGCTACGAGGCACCGGTAAACCTCGCCTATTCGAACCGCAACCGCTCGGCCGCGATCCGGATTTCCACGTATTCGCCGTCCCCGAAGGCGCGTCGGCTCGAGCTGCGCTTCCCCGACCCGTCCTGTAACCCCTACCTCGGTTTCACGGCCATGATGATGGCCGGGCTCGACGGCATTCAGAAGCGCATCGACCCCGGAGATCCGCTGGACAAGGACATCTATTCGCTCTCGCCCGAGGAGCTGAAGGACGTCCCGCGCATGCCCGCCTCGCTCGACCAATCGCTCGACGCGCTCGAGCGGGATCACGAGTTTTTGCTGCGCGGGGACGTGTTCACGAAGGACGTGATCGAGATGTGGCTCGACTACAAGCGCGAGCACGAAGTGCAGGCCAACCGCTTGCGCCCGACCCCCTACGAGTTTTTCCTCTACTACGACATTTGAGAACCGCAGTGACGCTCACCACCGCGACTGGCCCGCGCAGCCGACGGTGTAGGGCGCTCTCCCACCACGATCGCCGGTTGCGCCGGCTCGCTCACCTTCGAAGGGCAGGCGCCCTCCAAACCCCTGGCGTCGGCGTGCCAGCCACGCCAAGGTAAACGAACTTTCGACCTTGTCGGACGACGAGTATCTCGAATCGACCCTCGAGGTCACGATCTCGCGCGACATGCGGAGCGTGCTCAACAACGCCCCGCAGGAACAGGCGCTGCTCATCGTTCTGTCGGGGCCACGCCTCGGCACGCGCTCGGTGCTCGGCGAAAAACCCGTGGAAATCGGGCGTAGCCCGGCCTGCCACCTACAGCTCGACGCGGACTCCGTCAGCCGGAGGCATGCCCGCATCGAGTGGAACGGGCAGGCGCATCAGCTGCTCGATCTCGGGTCGACCAACGGAACGTTCTTGAACGGCGACAAGGTCAAGGACGGCGTGCTCAAGGACGGCGATCGGGTCGGGATCGGCAAGCTCCAATTGAAGTACGTGGCCGGCGGCAACATCGAGGGCGCGTATCACGAAGAGATTCAGCGGCTGATGCGCTTCGATCCCCTCACGGGTGTCTGCAACAAGCGGCACTTCGAGGAGAGCTTGAAGCTGGCGGTCAACAACGCCAAGGCCGCGCCCAAGCCGATCTCGTTGATCGTGTTCGACCTCGACCACTTCAAGCGCATCAACGACGCCCACGGCCACCCCGCGGGAGACCAGGTGCTCTGCGAGCTGGCGAAGGTCGTGAAGCAAGCCTCCGTGCCCGATCAGGTCTTCGGTCGGGTCGGCGGCGAAGAGTTCGCGGTGCTCTGGGAGGGGATGCGGCTGGAAGCGGCCGCGGCGCACGCCGAGCAAATCCGCTTCAAGGTCGCGAATCACACGTTCCGGGTCGAGCGCACCGTGCTGCCCGTCACGGTCAGCCTCGGCGTCGCCGAGCGCAGCGCCCACAGCGACGAATCCCCCGAGAGTCTCTACGAGCGCGCCGACGCGCGGCTCTACGCCGCCAAAGCCGGCGGCCGCAACCGCGTCTGCTCGTAGCCCGCTGCGCCGCGCTCAGCGCGCGGATTCAGTAAGAAGACCGGAAGGTCGAGGCAAGAGGAGGCTTCAGCTCCTCCCACCAAAAAACCTTCCGATCTTCTTCCCTTCCAGTCTTCTTGTTGCCCGGATCTCGCTACGCCGTAGCCGAGCCGCGCTTGCCGCCCTTGGCAGGCTTCGCAGCGGGCTTGCCCGGCTTGGCCTTGGCTGCGCCGTTCGACGACTTCGCCGGCTTCGACTTCATCGGAGTGCCGAGCAGATCGAAGGCGATCTTTTCGGCGCGGTGCGTGCTCTCCCAGCTGAACTCGGAGCGCCCGAAGTGGCCGTATGCGGACGTGGGGCGGTAGATCGGGCGCAGCAGATCGAGCTCTTCGATCAGCGCGCGCGGGCGCATGTCGAAGTTCTTGAGCACGTAGTCGCCGAGCACGTCGTCGGCAACCTTGCCGGTGCCGAAGGTGTGCACGTAGACGCCGGTCGGCTGAGCCACGCCGATCGCGTAGGCCACCTGCACCTCGCAGCGCGAGGCGACACCCGCGGCCACGATGTTCTTCGCCACGTAGCGCGCGTAGTAGCAGGCCGAGCGATCCACCTTCGACGGGTCCTTGCCGCTGAAGGCGCCGCCGCCGTGACGGCCCATGCCGCCGTAGCTATCGACGATGATCTTGCGACCGGTGAGGCCGGCGTCGCCGAACGGGCCGCCGATCACGAACCGACCCGTGGGGTTCACGAAGTACTTGGTCTTCTTGTCGAGCATGTGCGCGGGAAGAGCCTTCTTGATCACGAGCTCCATCACCGCGTCTTTTAGGTCCTTGTGCTTGACGTCGGGCGAGTGCTGGCTCGAAACCACGACCGTCTCGATGCGCTTCGGCACGCCGTCTTCGTACTCGAGCGTGACCTGGCTCTTGCCGTCGGGACGCAGGAAGTCGACCTTCTTCTGCTTGCGCACCTGGGCGAGCTTGCTGGCGAGCGCGTGCGCGTAGACGATCGGGGCCGGCATCAGCTCGGGCGTCTCGTCCGAGGCGTAGCCGAACATCAGGCCCTGGTCGCCGGCGCCCTGCTCCTTGAACATGCCCTGACCCTCGGTGACGCCCTGCGAGATGTCCGCGGACTGAGGCTCGATGGCGGTGAGCACGCCGCAGGTCTCGTAGTCGAAACCCATCGACGAGTCGGTGTAGCCGATGTCCTTGATCACGCTGCGCGCGAGCTTTCCGAAATCGATGCTGCTCTTGGTCGTGATCTCGCCGGCGACCACCACGAAGCCCGTCTTGCACAGCGTCTCGCAGGCCACGCGGCTGTACTTGTCGCCGGCCAGGGCGGCGTCGAGAACGGCGTCGGAGACGGCGTCGCAAATCTTGTCGGGGTGGCCTTCGGTGACGGACTCGGAGGTGAAGAGGTAGCTGCTCATCGCTGGTTCTCGCGCTCGGCTCGTAAGGGTTTTCCGGGCGCGACCCATCGCGCGCGGGCGGCGGACCCTAGCACGGAAATGGCCGTGGGCCGTGAGCCGTGAACACCCCGGCACCCAGATTCCAGCCTGCGCTACGGAGCTGGTTTTTCGTCAGGTTTTCGGGGGCGGGGCGGCTCGCTGCGCTCGAGTCGGGCGCGGACCACCTGGTCGTCCCGGACCAACGTCAATTTGACGGGTTCGCCGAGCTCACCCGAGAGCGCGCCGTGGACGGCCTCGGGGGTCATCTGTCGGGCGTCGCGGCCGTCGATCAGCAGCACCTCGTCGCCCTCGCGCACGCCCGCGCGGTCCGCCGCGAGCCCGGGC
>JALYWZ010001053.1 GCA_030852505.1 Myxococcota bacterium
GCTCGTCGAGATGCTGAACGAGTATTTCGAGCTGATGGTCGAGACCGTGTTCAAGTACGAGGGCACGCTCGACAAGTTCATGGGCGACGGGATCATGGCGCTGTGGGGCGCGCCCGTGATGCACCCTGACGATCCAGTGCTGTGCGTGAGCTGCGCGCTCGAGCAGATGGAAGTGCTCGGCAAGTTCAACCGCCGCCGCATCGACGACGGGCAGCCGCCGCTGGCGATCGGCATCGGCGTCCACACCGGGCCGCTGGTCGCGGGTTACATCGGCAGCTCGAAAGCCTTGAGCTACACGGTGATCGGCGACACCGCGAACACCAGCGCGCGCCTGTGCGGCGCGGCCACGGCGGGTCAGGTGCTCGTCAGCGACGCCACGCTCGCGCGGCTGTCCGGCAAGTTCGAGGTGCAGGAGCTCGCGCCCGTGACGCTCAAGGGCAAGGAGCGCGCGCTGCGCGTCTACGACGTGAAGCGCCTGGCTCCGGCCGTACAGGTCCCGGCCGCGCTCGGCGGTTGAACCACTCCGCAGCGTGAAAATCTGGCGGCGGCCGCGCGAAACTGGCGCGAAATGGGCCTCCGGCGCAACGCAGCGCGCCAACCGGCGTTGACTCACCGCGCCTCGACTTCTCCCCCGGCATCCGTCAAAGTCCGCCCACACATGGCCCACGTCCTGGCTTTCGAGCGCCCCGTCGTCGAGCTCGTCACGCGCGTGCGTGAGCTGCGTGAGCTGGCCAGCGCCGACGATCGCTTCGGTGGCGAGCTCCGCCGCCTCGAAGACAAGGCCGCCAAGCTCGCGCGCGAAGTGTTCGGCAAGTTGAGCCCGATGCAGAAGGTGCAGCTGTCGCGGCACCCGAACCGGCCGTACACGCTCAACTACATCGAGCGCATGTTCACCGACTTCGTGGAGCTGCACGGCGACCGGTTGTTCGGAGACGACGCGGCAATCGTCGGCGGCCTCGCCAATTTCCACGGCCGCAGCGTGGTGGTGGTCGGCCACCAGAAGGGCCGCTCCACCAAAGAGAACATGCAGCGCAACTTCGGCATGCCGAACCCCGAGGGGTATCGCAAGGCCGTGCGCCTGTACGAGATGGCCGATCGTTTCGGTCTGCCAATCATCACCTTCATCGACACCATGGGCGCGTTCCCGGGCATCGAGGCCGAAGAGCGCGGCCAGAGCGAAGCCATCGGAGCAGCGCTCGAGGTCATGTCGCGGGTCGGGGTCCCGATCATCACCACCGTGATCGGCGAGGGCGGCTCCGGCGGCGCGCTCGCGCTCGGCGTGGCAAACCGCGTGCTGGTGCTGGAGTTCAGCTACTACTCCGTGATCTCGCCCGAGGGCTGCGCTGCGATCCTCTGGAAGAGCCCGGATCAGGCTCCGGAAGCCGCAGAGCGCCTCAAGATCACGGCCCCTCACCTGCTCGAGCTCGGGATCGTCGACGGCATCGTCGAAGAGCCTCCCGGCGGCGCTCACCAGGATCACGACGACGCCGCGCGCCGGCTCGACAAGGCGATCTGGACCGAGCTCCGCGATCTGCTCCACAAATCCCCGGACGAGCTGCGCGAGGACCGCTACCGTCGCTTCCGAAAGCTCGGCGCTTTCATCGCCTGAGCCCGATTCGCGCGTAGAAAGTTCGATGACTGAAACCGTAGAGACCTACGAAGGATTGCGGCTGCTCGCCGGGCTGCCGCTCGAAGGGCGCCGAGTCCTGGTCCGCACCGATTTCGACGCTTCCGAGGGCCTCGGCGCTGACCGCTTCCGCCTCGCGCTGCCGACGCTCGAGGCGGCGCGAGCCCGGGGCGCCAAGCTCGTCGTCGCGACCAGCCAGACCGCGCGCGATCCCTCGAAGGATCCGCCCGACATCGAGGCCGCGGCCGCGCGCCTGGCCGAGGCCTTCGGAATCGACGTGTTCGTGCCCGACGAATGCGCGGGCGACGCTGCGAAGAAGATCATCCAGGAGCTGCGTCCTGGCCAGGTCTGCGTATTGCCGGACCTGGGCAACGAGCCCGAGGACACCGAGAACGAACGCGCTCCCGCGGAGCGCCTCGGCGCGCTCGTGGACGTGTACGTCAACGACGCGTTCGCCGTGAGCAACAAGAAGGGCACCCCCTTCGACCCGCTACCGCGTTTGGTTCGCGAGCACGGGATCGGGCTCTGGTTCGAGCGTGAGCTCGCGAAGCTGGACGGCCTGAAGCAGGGCCCTGC
>JALYWZ010000312.1 GCA_030852505.1 Myxococcota bacterium
CCCGAGCTCTGGCGCGGCTCGGGGCGGCTGCAAGCGACGGCCGCGGGCAGCGCGAGCAGCGTGCGGCGCCTCACGGCTTGAGCGGCTCCCAATCTTCCCAGTAGTCGTACAGATCGCGGGCCGTCATCACCCAGATCACGAGCCGCTTGGTCTCGAGCGCGTCCTTGCCGCGGCGGAGCAGCTTGTTGCGCACGTTGGGGCCGCCGCCATAGCTCATCACCAGATCCGCCGGGTAGCCGACGGCGCGGGCGAGGTGAGCCGAGAGCCCGGCGTGTTCGGCATCCATCAGCTGATAGACGCCGGTGTAGCTGTCACCGAGCACCACGATCGGGCTCTGCTCGTCGTCTTCGTAGAAGCCGCCGCCCGGGGCGAGCACTTGCTCGGCACGCAGCTTCTCCGGCTGGTAATGGCTCTTCCGGGGTTCGGGTAGCCGCGAGTGCAAATCGCCGAAGCGCTCGAACGAGGCCTCCTTCACCGAATAGCGACGGGCGTGAGGTCCGAGCGCCGTGTACCACGGGTACTTCTTCAGTCGCGCCGCGAGCAGGTCCGCCGCGATCCGCAGACCGCGGTCGGTCCAGTGGGTGTCCTGGCGTTGGTAGATGGGCTCGAGGCCCTTCGCGTTCTCGCGACGCGCGGCGAGGAAGGCGGGGAGCAGATCCACCACCTCCACGCCGGCGGACGACAGACTCGCGAGGAACTTGCGGAAATAGGGCTGGATCGGCTTGCCGACGAAGGCCTTGCCGGCGTCGTCCACCCGATCGGGGAAGATCTCGGCCTTGGTGGGCACGGGCACGAACAGGAAATCCACGCCGCGCGCCTCGAGCTCTTTCTTGAACTCGACGATCACGGGCAAAGGGTTCTTGCCGCGGCGCTGGCGCTCGATGTCGCCGCTCACCACGAACGACAGGCTCTGGCGGAAGAACAAGAACCCGTCGTTGCCCTCGAGCGCCTTCACGGCTTTCGGGGTCTTGCGGATGCGCTCGCGGATCCGCTCGTGGAGCGGAGACAGCTCCTTGGCCCATGCCTCGTACGAGCCGCCATGCGCCGCGACCTCGGCCTTGAGCACGGGCAGCAAGCGGGTCGCGTCCGGGCTCGGCTTGGTCTTCGGCAGCAGCAGCGGCTTCTCGGCCTCGTCAGGGCTCTCGGGCGCGCTGCTGGCGGACCCAGCTTCCCGCACCAAAAAGACCGCGTAGGTCGGCACGCCCTGCGGCTTGCCGCGCATCACGATCGTCGGCTTCTCGTAGACGCGGCCTTCGAGCTCGGTCTTGATTTCGGGCTCGGTGCTCGCGTCGGGGAACGTGGCCGAGGGCGGAACCAGATCGGTGTTGAACGACGGGTACCAGTACGAAGCCAGGCGGTTCGCCCAGCTCTTCACCTCTTCCGGGCCGAGCAGCTTGCCGGCGTAGTCGTCGCGGATGGCGCCGAGCAGCTCCGGCGTGAGCGAGACCTGGCTCGCGCGCGCGTAGACCTCTGGAAAGCCATCGCCGTCCTGGTCGGGCAAGCGCCCGAGCCCTTGAAACCAGGGTTGAAATTCGATCTTCAACCACAGCTCGGGCGGCCCGTTGTCCGCTGCCTGATGCAGATACAGCTCGCTCGCGCTCTGGGTCATGACTCCAGGCTGCGTCGGCAGGCCCCACGACTCCCCGCGAACGCTGCTCGTGAGCTCCTCGAGCGCGTCGACGCCCGAGACCTTCGAGGCCGCGAGGTACTCGAGCAGGGGCGCGACCGACAGCGGCCGACCTCGTTCTGCCTCGGTCAGCGGCGTCGCGCCGAGATCCGGCGTCAACGACTTCTCTTCGACGGCACCGTCGAACGGCGTGGCCACGTCGGGGGACTGCGTGGCCTCGGTCAGACCCTCGGGCTCGGGATCCGAGATCATGAAATTCTGGTGGTAGGCGGCGTAGTCGAGCGCGGCGCGCGTCGGTTTTTTCACCTCGCGCACCAGCACGCGGGATTTCAGCCGCGAGTAGCCCGGATTCAAGGTGCTGACCTCGGCGTGCTCACTGGGCAGGGTGCTCGCCTCGGCCGGCCACGGGAAACGCGCGCTGCTGCGCCCGCACGACAGCGCGAGCCCCACGCACGACAGGGCCAATGCAGCGGCAGTGCGCTCAAATCGGATCATACGAGCCTCGGCGATAGTTGTAGAGAACGCGCACCACGCGCAGTCCATAATCGAGCGGGTTCAGGTGGGAGACTTCGTCGCCGTAGTGCGTCGGGATCGGCGCCTCGGCGACGGCGAGGCCGCGTGCGCGTGCCGACGCGATCACCTCCAGATCGAAATCGAAGCTGTCCGACAAGCTACGGAACGGCAGCGTCGACAGCGCGCGTGGGCCGTAGACGAGGTACCCGCTGTGGTAGTCGCTGAATCCGAGCCCCAACGTGAGATTTTCGAGGCGATTGAGCAGGGCGTTGCCGACGTACTTGTACAGGGGCATTCCGCCGGACAGCGCGCCGCCGCCGGCGATGCGCGAGCCCTGGAGCAGATCGAGCTCCTGGTCTCGCAGCAGCCGCAGCAGCCGCGGCAGTGCTTCCGGGCTGTATTGGCCATCCGCGTGCACGCAGGCGACGTGCTCTGCGCCGCGCTCGCGGGCGCGCTCGAGCCCGTCCTTCATCGCAGCGCCGTAGCCCCCGTTCCGCGGGCGCACGACGAGCTCGAGCCGCGAGTCGGCTCGGGCGCGCGCTTCGGCCAGAGCGCGCGTGCCGTCGCGGCTGCCGTCGTCCACCACGATCATCGCCAAGAGCTCGGGCAACGCCGTCTGTGCGATGCGATCGAGCACCTGGCCGAGCTGTCGCTCCGCATTGAATGCGGGAAGCACGATCGCGAGGCTCACGCGAGCACGGCCTCCCTCGGCGGCGTCGGAGCGGCGTCCGCGCTCACGAGCGCGATCCGCGGCGCATAGCGCCGCACGTAGTCGTCGATGATGCCGGGCAGCATCTCCGAAAGCGTCACGCTAGGCCGGAAGTCGAGTAGCGCTTCGGCCTGGCTGAGCTCGGGGATGCGCTCGCTCGTGTCGTCGTAGCCCGGGCCGTAGAAAGCTTCGGCGCTGACCTCGCGGAACCCAGCGAAGCGGGCCCCGGGCACGCGCGCGCGGTAAGCGCTCGCGAGCTCCTCGGCGAGCGTGCGGATGCTGACGTCGTTCCGCGCGTTGCCGAGGTTGAAAATCCGACCGTTCGCGACCTCCGGCCGCGCCGCGATCCGCACCACCCCTTCGACGAACTCCTCGACCGCGATGAAAGAGCGCCGCTGTCGACCGCCATCCACCAACTCGAGCGGGTGGTCCCGCAGCAGCGCGTTCATGAACGACGCCAGGACCCGGGGCACACCGGTGCCGTCGATGCCCGGCAGGAAGTCCATGCGGGCGCCGACCACGTTGAACGGCCGCACGATCGTGAAATCGAGCTCACCGCGCGAGCCGTAGGCCCAGATCACGCGCTCGAGCAGCTGTTTCGCGCACGCGTAGGTCCAGCGTTCGCGATCGACCGGGCCGAGAAACAGCGCGGTCTCGTGCTCGCTCATGCGCTCCATGGCGCGCCCCTCGAGATCGAGCGCCCGGCGACCGTACACTTCACACGTGGAGAGGTGGATGAGCCGCGCCCGCTCGCGAGCGGCGCTCTGGACGACCGGGACCAGATCGTTGTAGCTGGCGTCGATCACCGCCAGCGGATCGGTGTTGTAAAGCGCCGGCGTACACAGCGCCGTCAGCGAGACGATCAGGTCGCAGCGGCGCGCGACGTCGTCGATCAGGCCTGGCTCCTGGATGCGAGACAGGCGGCGCTGAAGCCTCGGATGGTGCGTGCCGAGCTTGGACAGGTCGGTGTCGATGGCCTCGACCGAGCAGTGGAAGCGAGCGAGCAGCGCCGGGACGAGGTGCGAGCCGATGAACCCGCCGGCGCCGAGGACGGCGATCCGTCGCGGCGTGGCGGAGCTCATTGGGCGCCCGAGATGAAGAGATCCGGCCAGCGATCGTTTCCGGAGTGGTAGGTGAGCCGCACGGCGCGCTCGGCCGGCGTCCCGACCTCCCACAGGTAGATTTCGTAGTCCGCGATGTCGTGGTCGTGGCCGCGCTGGGTAGCCCCCCACACCAGCCATTTGCCGTCGGCCGAGAGCCGCGGGAAGTACTCGTGCGAACGGCGCCCGGGCAGGTCCATGAACGAGAGCTGGTCGTCGGACAGCTCTTTGGCCGGCTTGCCGTCGGCGATCGGCATGCGGAACACCTCGCTCCCGCCGTTCCCGGTCGGGTTCACCCAGTAGATCTCGGAGCCGTCCGGGGTCCAGGCGACCTGACAGCCGAGGCCGGTCTTGGTCCAGGTCTTCTTCTCGATGTCCCAGATGCCGGTCTCGCGCATCGAGCCGCGCAGCGTGATCGTGATGAACTTCCCGTCTGCGGACAGGCCCGGCTGCTGGAGCAGCGCACCATCGAGCTCGGAGACGCCCTTGCCATCCATCAGCTCCGTCTCTGCTCCGTCCGTGCCCTTCTTGCGCAGGATCTTGCTGCCGCGGACGAACACGATCTCGTCGTTCGAGACCCAGCTCGCCCAGCTGGCGTTCTCGGCCCACTTCACCAGGTTCGAGCCGTCCGGGTTCACGGTGTAGACGTCCCACTTGTCGCTGTCGTTCGCGTCCCGCTCGCTGACCCAGCCCTTCTTGCTGCGCGAGAACAGGATCTTCGAGCCGTCGGGCGAGAAACGCGGGAACCAATCGACCTCGTCGCCCTTGGTGATCGCGGTCACGTCGGTGCCGTCGGTCTTCATCGTGAACAGGTCGTGATTACCGATGCGCGAGCTCGACCACACGATGGTGCCGGGGACCTTGGCCCCGATCGCGCGCATCGCCGCGGCTTCTTCTTGCTCGGGCGCTTCCTCGGAGCCCTTGGGCGGTGCGCCGGACAGCGCGCCGCAGCCTGCGAGGCTTCCGAGAGCGAGAGCGAGGAACAGCCCTTTGCTGAGAAAATCGTGGTTCATGCTTCGTTCCTTTGGATGTCACGGACGAGGGCTGCGGCTCGGCCGCCCTCGACCAACGGAAAACAGCGCGCGAAACCCGCGCGTACCCCGAGCGGCCGGTAGCCGAGCTCCCGCGTCGCCTCGGCCGGATCGAGGTCGGCGTCGTGGACGATGCCGGCGATCGTGCTCGGGGTGAGCAGCGGGCGTCGCTGCACGGCGCCGAGCAGCGACGCGAGCGCGCGGCACAGCGGCACGGGGACGTTCACGAAGCGCCGGCGCTTCCCGCGATGAAGCAGGATGAGCTCGGCGAGCTCACGGATACGAATCGACTCGCCGCCGCTGAAGTTATAGGTCTTGCCGTGGCTGACCTCGGAGTCCGGCAGCGAAAGCAGGCCGGCTACCAGATCGTCGCTCAGCACCGGGCGCTTTCTGGCGGTGCCATCGCCGATGAGGAACACCCAGGGCCAGCGCTCGAGGTATTCCCGGAAGAGCACGAACTCTTGTCCGCCGCGCTCGTCGTACACCAGCGTGGGTCGAACGATGGTCCACGCGAAGGTCGACTCGCGACGCACGAGCTCCTCCGCCTCGAGCTTCGACTGGGCGTACGGCGTGAGCTTGGGATACGTGACCGACGCCGAAGACACGTAGATGAAGTGCGACACGTCCGCGGTTCGCGCCTCGTGCAGCAGGTGCGCGGTGCCGTCGCGGTTCACGCGCGGGAACACGCTCGAATCGGGCGAAAGAATCACCGCAGCGAGGTGGAACACCGTGTCGACGCCCGTCGCGAGCCCGTGCAGCGTCTCCGCGCGCGACACGTCCCCTTCGACGACCTCGGCGCCGAGGGCTTCGAGGCGTGCGCGAGCCGGGTCCGACGGTAGAACCAGGCCCCGCACGCGGTAGCCTCGTCCGAGCAGCCCGCGTACCAGCCGCTCTCCGAGCACGCCGCCAGCGCCGGTGACGAGCACGCGCGGGCTCACGGCGCGGCCCCCTGCCGTGCGAACGACCAATCGATGCGCTTCCAATCGCCGACCGACAGCTCGCGCGCGGCAAACTCCCAGATCACGAGCTTCTTCCCCTCGAGGCGATTTTCGCCCGCGCGGAGCTCGCTCTCGAGCGCCTTGCGGGTCGCGTGCGCACCCGCGTCGTTCTGCGCGAGGACGTCGATTCCGCGGCCGAGCGCGAAGGCGAGCTG